>CANONT010000037.1 GCA_947567695.1 uncultured Clostridium sp. | reverse complement strand
TGCCTTTCTTTATTTTCCTCTTTTAGTTTTTTTGTATGACTTTCCTAATACACAAGAAAAATGCCCCTCATCTTGAAGGGCATTTTTTTGTAACTTTAACTTTTTTTACTTCATGATGACAGGGGTAATATAAAATGCAATAAATTTATTTTCACCTTTAGACAGTGCGTTTTCCAACTCATAAACAACGGTAGCTGATTCCTCAAGCATTGGAAGCATTAGCTCTACAGTTCTAATATTTCCTACCATTTCAATATTAAAATCAGAGTCACACTGGCAGTTTTCTTCTACTATCACCCCTGTCCTTATATATTTTAGTACAAAATTTTCATCAGATATACAAGAAAGCAAAATTGTCCCACCTTCTTTTTGCTGTTTAATATTCATTGCATTCTCATAAGCAGCAGAAGCATCTTCATACATTACCACATTACATGGCAATTTAGATTCTAGTTGAATGCCTTTCAGCCTTCTAATCTGATATTGATTTTCTGTTTTTGTGTCCCCACAACCTGTTAAGCTCATGAGTAAGCTCAAAACTAAAACTACAAGAAAAACTTTCCGGTTTCTTTTAATAATTATTTTCATAACGAAACCCTCCTTTATATTTTTTATACTACTATTTTACCACAATTATGTAAAATTGTAAATATTAGAATTTCTATTATTTTTATCTTTTTTTACATAAATAAAGATAGTTCTTTTCTATCATAAAAACAACTATCTTTAAAACACTATTTTATTTCCCTAAAACAATTCTAAACACCTCTGCCACACTCCAAGCCTGACTAATCGTACCCTTTGGTAACTGTGGTTTAGCAGAATCATAAAGTTCAGCAATACTGCCCAGACAACCATGACTTAGCATTTCCTTTTGGAATGTCTTGGTCGTTTTATCTCTAAACTTTTCTAGCTTTTCCTCCCACTCTATCTTCTCTTGCTCATTTTTCATAGCTTGTAGCATATGTTTCAAACTATTATAATACAAGCCCAAAAGCCATGGCCAAGTAATACCCTGATGATAACTAGTATCTCTTTTTTCTGGACTTCCTTCATACACTTCCACATAATTTTCTTCGCCTTTTGCTAATGTTTTCAAGCCATAGGTATTTAACAACTTCTTTTCCACTGTTTCTAGCACATGTTTTGCTTCCACTGAATTAGGATCTAAAATCGGATAAGTCAAACTCAAAGCAAACAGCTGATTTGGTCTTATTTTATCATCACCAAGCACATCATATAAACACTTCTTTTTTTCATGGTAAAACTTTTCGTTAAATGATGCTCTACATTTTTCTGCTAAATCTTTATATTTCTTTGCCATAATTGGATGACCGAATTTTTTAGTTAAGTCTGCCATAATTCGATTAGCATTATACCACAAGCTATTCACCTCAACTGCTTTCCCATTTCTTGGCGTAACAGCTACCCCATTATATTTCGCATCCATCCAAGTATTTTGTGTCTCTTCTGTACCAGAAACCATTAAGCCATCTGAATCTAAATAAATATTATTATTGTCTACATCAATACCTTTACCATAATTTTCAATAACATCTTGTAAAACTGGATATAGCTTTTCTTTAACAAATGTATCATCACCTGTATATTCTATATACTTTTGAATTTGTTCAAACAATAAAAGAGAAGCATCTACACTATTGTACAACGGTCTGTTATCATATCCAGAATAACCATTTGGCACAAGTCCGAACTTCACATCTCGGACCATGGTCAATAGCACTTGTTTTGCAATTTCAAATCTTTTAGGGATCAACAATAAACCTTCAAAAGCAATTAAGGTATCACGTCCCCAATCCAAAAACCATGGGTAACCAGCCAATATAGTATGTAATCCAAAGGATGGTCGATACGCAACAAAACTATCAGCCGCGATTAAATAATTTTTTATTAGCTCATCTCGTTCTATCTCTTTTTTCGTTTTCTTTTCCTTTGTCTCATCGATTAATTGTGAATCTTTTATCATTTCTCCTAAACGAATTTTCTCATGATTAATGAATTTCTTTACATTTTTTTGTTCAATATTTTCTTCCAGTGAGCAAACAAATGAAATCTCTTTTTCTGTTTTGGCTGGTATCTCTATTTCATACACACCTGGCACAACATGATTTTCTTCTGGGTAAAATCCTCTGTTTTCCTCTTCGATATAAAACATATGAGAAAAAGTATCATTTTGGTGTTCTTTATAAGATCCTTCTGAAGCATGCATATACACTGGTGTTTGCGAATTTCCATCTATAATTAATTTTACTTTCGTTTTATTTACTGTTTGTCTAAGATCAAAATAATGGTCTGTACTCATTCGATGAAAATCTCTAAAATTCACCACTGGTGCTAACGTTAATTTTGCCTTTGTTCCGTCATTTTTCACTTTATAATACACACCTACTGTATTATGTCCGTATTCCAAACATACTGTTTTGGTAATTTCTACTTTCCCCACTTTATATTGAAAAACAGGTACTTCTTCTTTACTAAATTCCTCTTGGTATTCATAACCATGAGAAATAAAAGACTCACATACATTGGTGTATAAATCATATTTCTTGTTTCTTATTTCAATACTTTCATCTAATTTCGATAATATCAAAAATCTTCTAGCAGGTGGCGTTAAAGGTGCAATCAATAATCCATGATATTTTCTGGTATTGGCCCCTATCACAGTGGAAGAACTAAATCCTCCTATTCCATTGCTTATGCCCCATTCTTTCTTTAGTCCTTCTTCTAGGTTCAATTTTTCCTTCGTAACTTTCATCTCTATTTCTCCTTCTTATTATTTTTCAAATTATGTTTTCGTGTTTCTTCTTCTCCCCCTAGCACTCTTAGGCTTTGCATTAGTAGTCTCTTTTTTCGTCTTCGTTGTTGTTGCCGTCTTTTTCTTAGCCTCTTGTTTTTCCTTCTTAACCTGTTCTTTCTTCTCTCTTTTTTCTAACTCTTTTTGAGCTTTTATTCTAGCCTTTTGATCTGCCTCACGAATTGACTCAATCCTATCACTATACTTATTACTAAACTTACTTTTGCTCTTTAGAACCTTTACTCTCTTGCCTACTTTTCCTCTTTTTTCTTTTCGCTTCATAGATTTTTTAACTTTATCAATTCTTTTTTCTTCCCTTAGCTTGGTATTCAGCATCAAATACTGTGGATCATTTTGCTTATCCTGATATTTTAAATCATCACAAATCAATTCAATAATAGAAGAAGCTACCAAACTTGGATCATGTCTAATATGTTCATTTACCACCATGGACAAATTTCTTTGTAAAAACTTAATCCCCTTCACTTTATCAATATCCTGTTGTACTAAATCTTGTCCTTCCAAATTGTATTTTTTAATATATTCTGGAACCACCTCTCCCGTATCATAGATACAATAATCAACAATTCCATTTCCACAATGTTCCATAATAGCCTTCAAGTGATCTGACACACTATAATCATCTGTCTGACCAGGTTCTGTCATAATATTACTAATATATACTTTAATAGCCGAACTTTCCTTAATTGCTTTTGCTACTCCATTCACTAATAAATTTGGAATAACATTCGTATACAAACTGCCTGGTCCAATAATAATACAATCTGCATTTTTAATCGCTTCAACCACTCCAGGTGTTGGTCTACAATTAGTAGGTCTTAATACCATACGATTAATTTTTGTCACTTTTTCAGACACCACTTCTTGAATCCTAGACTTCTCTTCTACCATATACCCATTCTCTAACTCAGCCACCATTTTCATTTCGTCCAAAGTAACAGGCATAACTTTTCCAATCATATTTAATACTTCATTACTTTTTATAATCGAATCCTCAAACTTACCATTAATTTCTTTCATCGCAGAAAAATAAATATCAGAAAAATTAAGTCCTTTTAGCTTACCCTTTGTAAACTCATAATTAAATAGCTGATCAATCTCCCCCTCTTTTGTAGCAAGAGAAATCATACTATCCTTTACATCTGCTAACGGCAATACCTCAAGCTCTTTCCTTGAGTTCGTTTCCCCTTCTCCATAATCTGAAATGGTTACAATTGCCGTTAAATTACTAGTATAATTTTTAAGCCCTGAAAGAACGGTATTCAAACCAGTACCTCCACCAATTACAACAATATTAGGACCTTGATCATATACTGTCTTGTTAAAAATCAATGACTTCACATTAACATTTTTCTTATTTTCCATACGTTCATCCGTTGACTCAATCAAAACCTCTAACGTTCTTTTATTTAAGAAAACAAGACCTAATACAATCGAAACAAAACCTAAAACAAAAATAACAACTACCTTTCCAACCTCTTGAAAAGAAATCTCCTTCATTACCAATATCTTTGCTAATCCATAACAAGCAAGTAAAATTCCGATCAATATCAAAAAAATCCATCGCTTCATTTTGTTACTTGACTTAAACCATTGCATAAAACCATTCATATTTCTATCCATTCATTCCCTTCTTCTCTCTATTAGTGTGACTTTGAGTGTGTTTTGGTGTTTTTTGGGACAGGCACTAACCATCCCTAGAGGTAGTTTTGGGGACAGGTCTATCCTTGCCAAAAAAAAATATGCTCTATTTTTTTCCAATTATTTCTATCTCTAATTCAATTTTTTTCTCAAATTTTTTATATATTGTGTCTTTCACCTGTTTCACTAATGCTAAAACTTCCTCAGCTGTTGCATTTCCTTTGTTAATGATAAAACCACTGTGTTTGGTTGATACTTCTGCATCTCCTATTTTATATCCTTTTAACCCAGCTTCATCTATTAGTTTTGCTGTTATAAAGTCGCTACCTCTTTGAAAGGTACTTCCTGCACTGGGATATTCAATTGGTTGCTTTTCTTTTCGATAGGTTGCATATTCACTCATTTTATTTTTTATTTCTTCTTTTTGTCCTTTTTTTAATACTAATGTTATTTCTGTAATGATGTATTTTTCTTTTTTGAAAATACTACTTCTATAATCAAATTCTAATTCTTGCTTAGTAAATTCCTTTTCTTTCCCTTGCATGTCTATGCATTTGACTGTTTTAATGATGTCTTTTATTTCTCTTCCATGAGCTCCTGCATTCATTCTTACTGCCCCACCTATTGTGCCTGGTATGCCTGATAATTCTTCTAGTCCTGTGATTTCATTTTGTAAACATATTTGTGCTAATTTTCCTAATTTTTCCCCAGCTCCTACTGTAATTTGTATGGTGTCATTTTCTTGTTGGATTTCTATTTTTTCTAATTGGATCTTTAATGTAATTCCTTGTATGCCTTTGTCTAACACTAATACATTACTTCCATTTCCTATAATAGTGACTGGTATGTTATTTTCATTTGCTATTCTCAAAACTTCTTTTAATTCTTCTAAATTATCTATTTTGATAAGGCATTCTGCTGGTCCTCCAATTTTAAAGGTTGTATGTTTTTTCATTGGCTCTTGATACCATATTTTACTTTTTGCAATTTTTAAGTTTTTGATTTGCTCCTCAATTCCCAAGAAATTCACTTCCTTTTTCTTTGTTTTAGTATATTTTATGGCTATGCCTTATTTATCATAACTTCATTTTTACGTTTTTTATTCTACTATAAATTGCTTAAAAAAGCAAGTTTTCTATTACTTTGAGTTTTGATTTTTCCAAGTTTTCCCCCTCTAGGTGATAAATACAATCCCTATATTTTTCATAAATAATGAATGTGACTGAAATAAAATTAAAAATTCTTAGATTATTTTTTGGAAAGGGTTCATCTATTGATGGAAGGGTGCCAAAAAATAATCTTAGAATTTCTTATTTTATGTAGGAAGCCGAGTTATTTATGAAAAATATAGGGATTGTATTTATCACCTAGAGGAGTGGAAACTTGAAAAAACTGAAACTTAAATTTTGTTGCTCTAGTTTTATTACAATCATAATTTTCTTTTTCACTAATATATTAATAACAGTAACTCTATAAATTTAGAAAAGAGGTCAATCATGATTGCAAAAACCCATATCTATACCATAAAATTAAAAAGAAACTTACTTCCCATGCTATTTTTAGGATTTACCTTATGTCTACTAATCTTTTCCAAAAGTAATCTGCCAGCTGTCAAATCAGGATTAGCATTATGGGCAAATTCCGTTGTTCCCTCTCTTTTTCCATTCTTTGTCGCCACAGAATTACTAATGCATACCAATGTAATTACTTTGTTTGGTAATTTATTAAATCGCTTCATGAAACCATTTTTTAACATTCGAGGAGAAGGTGCCTTTGCCTTTGTCATGGGAATGATTAGTGGCTATCCTGTTGGTGCAAAAATTGCTAGTAACTTCAGGCAAAACAACATTTGCAGCAAAGAAGAATGTGAACGATTACTTAGTTTTACAAACAACTCTGGTCCCTTATTTATTATTGGAACAGTTGGAATTTTGATGTTTAAAAATACAACTATTGGTATTTTGTTATTTATAACTCACTTACTGGCTTGTGTCACAGTTGGTTTTATTTTTCGTTATTGGAAAAAAGATAAAAACACCTTTCATACAAATTCCTCAGTCACTTCTTTTAACCAAGCCAAAAAAACTGCCTCTTTTTCTAACTTAGGAGAAATCTTGGCAGAAAGCATTACTAGTAGTATTTCTACGATCCTTTTAATTGGTGGATTTGTCGTTATTTTTTCTAGTATCATATCTATTTTTAAAGCAAGCGGTTTATTAAATAGTTTGACTGTATTATTTAGTCCTCTGTTTGAAATTTTAAAAATCGATCCTAGTTTTATACAAGGACTTTTAACAGGTGTACTAGAAATTACAAATGGCATTCATACCATTTCCTCCATTGCTTGTAAAAAGCTTTCCTTTAATCTTATTTTTACTGCTTTTTTGCTTGGCTTTGGTGGTATTTCTGTCCTTCTTCAAGTTTGGAGCATCACCTCAAAGACGGATTTATCCATAAAACCTTATGTGTATGGAAAAATATTACATGGCTTGTTGGCTGCCTTTTATACTTATTTAATAATAACTATTTTCCCCTTTTTGAACTTTGATTTATAACTCATGATTTTTTCCTCCGTCCCCAAAATCATCCTAAAAATCTGATTGTTATATCTTATATCCTATTGCATATATTAAAATAAGGAGTTGATAGAAATGGAACGAGATTTTAATAATAGTTTTGTGCCACCTTATATGGATTACAATATGCCCCCACCTGGTATGGATGCCAATGAAATGATGATGCAGTATGAACAAGCTTGTAGTTACTATCGTTATTTGTGCTTGCAAATGGACTATAAAATTAAGTGCAAAGAATATGAAAAAATGTGTGGACATTCAAATGAAAGAACCAATCGAAAAATTGAATAAAAAGGTATAAGGCATGAAATCAAATCATGCCTTTGATATTTTCTAATTCTTCTTTTTTTATTCCCATATATTTCATAATTTTTTCATCTTTCTCGCCATATTGTAACATATTTTTTACAGCTTGCTTTAGCATTTCTAATTTTCCATTCTGAAATCCCTTTTGCATTCCCTTTTGCATTCCTTCCTCCATTCCCTTTTTTAGACCTTCATCAGCTAAGCTATCTAAATATTCTTCTAATGCCGTCAACATACTATCCCCCCCTTTTCTAATTGTAATTTTTCTAACAAATTCTTGAATGTCTTTTCCTATTCTTCGACCATAAGAACCATGTATCATTTTTATCAATAAATTAATCTCTCGATCCTTTAAATTTTCTTTTTCAATTCTATGTAAATATTCTTTTATTTGATCTTTCTGCTTTGCTTTTTCTAATAATAAAATTTTAGATAAAAAATTGTCTTGCTCCCATAGTTCTTCTTCTGTATAATTATTGATATCTATTAAATTATAGGATGTAAAATTTTTTTGCTGTACCCCTTTTAATTTAGCTTGGCATTCTTCAAAATACTTTTTTGCATTCCATTTTGTTTTTCCTGTGTACAATACAATTGGATAAACTTCTGGTATCTGGTATTCCTTTTTACCTAATTTATCTGTGTCAACAGCACTTCTTATAATTTCAATACAATAATTTAATATCCTATAAGCCATTGAATAATCTACTTTTGATTGTTGTTCAATTAAGAAAAATATATCTTCATCTTTTTTCTTAAATACCATATCTAATTCTTTTGCTTTAAATTCTTGTGTAATAAAACTACTACTATATTTTTCTATATCTTCTTTCTGTAAAGCATATCGTGTGTCTTGAATTCCCAATGTGCTATTAATAAGTTCTACTGCTTCTTCTTTTTCTTCTAAAACAAGTTTAAAACCTTTATCTCTATATTGATGTATTTTTTCTAGCTTATACTTTTCACCAGTTTCTCTCAATGTCTCTAATTCCTTGTACATTAAATAGTCATGATAAGTAAATTTTTTAATTTCCTCCATAGCATTCCTCTTTTCTATATTTTATTTTGTTTTGTTTTGAACTAATAGTCAATTTTTATTTAACGGTAAAATCAAGATTTCTCTTTCGTTTCCTCTTTGTTTCTTTCTTTTTATTCTATTTTTGAAATTTTATTAAAATGAATATAAATTTAGATTTTAAAATTCTTTGATTTAAAGATATACTTATTATACTAAACTTTTTTGCTATTGTCAACTCTTTTCGTAATTTAAGTTTCGTAAACTCTACAAGATCGAATTCACTTTCTTTTTTAACTCTTGTGTTGTCATCTGAATATCATCTGCTGCAAATATAGCTGAAATGACAGCAATGCCCTTCATTCCGCAGCCTGAAATTTCAGTTATATTAGAAAGATTAATTCCGCCAATTGCAACAGTAGGAATAGAAACCGATTTACTTATTTCTTGTAACTGTTCTTTTGTAATACGAATGGCATTTTTCTTGGTAGGAGATGGAAAAACAGCACCAACTCCCAAATAATCCGCACCTTCTCTTTCCGCTTTTTGCGCTTGTTCTATGGTTTTAGCTGTCGCACCGATGATAAAATCATTACCAACCATTTTTCTAATTTCTCTAACAGGACAGTCACTTTGTCCAACATGAACGCCATCTGCTTTACTTTCAATGGCTACTTTTACATTATCATTAATTAACAGAGGTACCTTATATGTATGACATAATTTTCTTATTTCGATCGCTTCTTTTAAAAAAGATTTTTCGTCTAATTCCTTTTCCCTAAGTTGAACACAAGTAACTCCTCCTATAAGAGCTTGCTCAACTTGTTCTTGTAAAGTCTGTTTGCCTGTCCAAGAACGATCTGTCACTGCATATAATAATAAATGATCACAATGGAATTTCATTTTTTACCTACTTTCTAAAATTTTTATAAATTTCAAACAATAAAAACATGAAACATCTCTTTCATGCTTTATTGTAACTAGTTGTAACACTAGACCTATTTTACAAAACAGAAATAAGCCAATACGATAACTCCTAAAACAATTCTATAATAACCAAAAGGTTTAAAATCATGTTTTTTGATATAACTCATTAAGAATTTAATAACAATAACAGATACCAAGAAAGACACAATCATACCTACTAGCAAAATAGCAAATTCCATTCCTGTAAAAGCAAATCCAAATTTAACCAATTTTAGCAAGCTAGCCCCTAACATCGTTGGAATGGCTAAATAAAAAGTAAATTCAGCTGCATTAGGTCTGGATAATCCGATCAATAGCCCACCTATAATAGTCGCTCCTGAACGTGATGTTCCTGGAAAAATAGCGGCTAATAATTGAAATACTCCAATAATAATAGCATCTTTATATGTAATCTGGGAATTCGTATCTTTTAATTTTTGATTCCCTCTCTTCTGATTAAAGTTTTCCACCACAATAAACGCAATCCCAAATATAATGAGAGCAAGAGCAATGCAAAATGGATTATAAAATAAAGCTTCAAATACTTCATCAAAAAATACACCAATCACTGCTGCTGGTATACAAGCCACTAATATCTTTGTCCATAAAATCATAATATCTTTATTAAAAAAAGATAATACGCCTGTTGGTTTGATTGCCTCTTTTTTGTTTTTCGTAATTGGCCAGATTTTATTCCAATACAATAATACAACTGCTAAAATAGCACCAAATTGGATCACTACTTGAAACATCCCCCAAAATTCTGGCGATACTTCTTTCAATTTCACAAATTGTTCCACTAATATTAAATGCCCTGTACTACTAATTGGCAACCACTCTGTAATCCCTTCTACCATTCCAAATAAAACAGATTTTATCATTTCTAATAACATGTTTCTTTTCCTTTCCTATTCCATTAAAAATATAGTAAACTTTTGCATAACTAATTATTTTTTATAGATTTCCTTTAAAATATTATAAATCGTATCTTTAATAAACTCTGCTGTTGTAATAGGCGCCACTTTACCTGGTAAAGCTAAAGCCCAAACCAATTTCAAATTTCTATCCTTGGCTGTTTTCTTATCAATTCCCCCCGGATTAGAAGCCAAATCGATCAACAAACCGTCTTGTTTCACATATTGTAACCTTTCTGGTGTTAATACCAAATGTGGCACAGTATTTACAATAATATCAAACTGAGACAAATTTTCTCCTAATGTATTAATGTTGGTAGCATTATGCCCATACGCTTTAATCCAAGCAAAATCCTCGTCTTTTCTAGCGGCACAAGTAACCCTAGCTGACAAGCCTGCCATTTTTCTAGCTAATACTTTTCCAATCCTTCCAAATCCTAAAATCAAAACTTCACTTCCGTGTAGAATCTTATTCGTATTGGAAATAGCAATTTCTATCGCACCTTCTGCTGTTGAAATCGTATTTAATACAGCTAATTCTTCTCTCTTCATAATATCAATAATTTCCACATATTCGTCATTGGCTAAATCATATATTTCTGGTAAAATACTTCCTGCTATCAAAATTTTTGCATTAATCATATGCATAAATTCTCGAATAGAAATAGTAGAATCGCTAAATGGACTGTTGATCTGTTTTCCGTTACTCGAAAAAGGGATTGGTCCTATTACAATTTCCGTATTTTCAATCGCTTGCTTTAATTTTTCACAAAATATAATATTTTTTTTATCTTTTAATTCCTCTGCCTTCTCTAATCCATACGTATATACGGTATTTCCTTCTTTGGCTAACATTTCTGCTAGTTTTATAATTCTTAAATCGCCACCAATAATGGCAAAATTCGTACTCATAAAATTCCTCCTTATCTATGGTTAGTATATTACAATTTATAGATTTTATGAGTTTAACAAAGAGATTATCTTTTCGTTTAATGTATTCTCAATCTCGTCTTTCCTTTTGTTCTTCTTGCTCTTGTTCTTGGTTTTTTTGTTCTATCTTTTTGCTTCTACCAGACGAATTCTTTTTTAACATTTTAATATCGTGATAACTTAAATTCCTTGTAATTTCGCTCATTTCTTCCAGATGTTCTTTTGCCTTAATTTCTTTTTCTTGTAATTTTGGCGTTCCTTTTTGTTCTGGTTCTTCTAAATTAAATGGCATAGAAATTTTAGCCATAATTGGTATAAAAATTGGCTCTTTCTTGACTTTTTCCACAATTCTTTTAGCATTACTGTCAATGGCTGTATTAATATATTTGATAGCCGTGTCTTTATCTCCTTTAATTAAATAAATTTTGGCTAACTCATAATAGCCATCTGCTGACAATTCCTCTTCTTCAATCACTTCTAAAAATCTTTTTTCCGCTTCCTCCAAATCTTTATAAATTAAGGCAATCTCTGCTAAAGAATATTTTGCATTATATAATAAAGAATTGATTTCTGCTGCTTTTTCATAACAAGTTTTGGCATTTTGAAAATCATTTAACATCGTATAAGCAATTCCCAAATTATAATTCAATTCATAACTTACTGGATTATATCTTAATGCCTCTTGATAAATGTTAACTGCTTCTTTGTATTTTTCTTTTTCAATTAAAATTTCTCCTAATAATTCACTTGCCTTGCCCATGTCAGGCTTCTTTTTTAACAAATTAAATAACATTTCAGAAGCCTCATCTTTTTTATCCAAATGATTTAATAACTCTGCCACTTTGTAGTAAGAATCATAATCTTTTTTATTCAAATCAACCGCTTGTACATACTCATCAATTGCTTTTCTCATGCCACCTTCTAACTCATAAATCTCAGCTAGCATTTTGTGAGCTTTGTAAGATCTTGGATTTTTTTCGATTAAATCAATTAATGCTTGTTTTGCTTTTTTGTGATTTCCAAAAAATGCGTACAACTTTGCTTTTTGAAGATAAATCATCTCATATAATCCCATATTTCTTTTTTCTAATATGATAATACCAATTGGAATTAAAATAGAAAAAACATATTTTAAGATGACAAATAACATATTTAGTTTTACCCTAAATAACACCTCTACAAAATTCAATGCAATTCCAATAGCTTCTAAAACTAACACAACTATATAAGTAGTATCATTGTTTCGGATCATGCGAAAAAACATAGATACAAATATGGCAAATGAAATAACAGTAAATAGTAATTGTTCTACGATCATATTGTTTCTCCTACCTCTTTTCTTTTAACATTTCTATTTTATTCCATTTTTCGTCATTTGTCTAGCTTTTGTACAAATCTTCATAAATTTTATAATCTCTTAAAATCTTTCTAACATAATTATTCGTCTCTTTATAAGGTACCTTTTCAATATCGCTTCCGTCTTTTTTAATAATCCCTTTTTCAATCCAGCCATCTACTGTTCCAATGCCAGCATTATAAGCTGCCAAAGCCACTTCCTTATTTTGGTATTTCTCTAAAAGCATTGACAAATAACAAGTTCCTATTTCAATATTTTTATTAACATCACAAAGATTTCTTTTTACATTTTCAACATCTAATTCTATCTGATTTTTCTTAGCCACATCCTTTGCTGTCTCCTCCATTAATTGCATTAAACCAATCGCATTACGATTTGAAATAGCATCTTCAGCAAAATTGCTCTCTGCCTTTATCACAGCAAAAATAAGATTTTCCTCCACATGATATTTTTCTTCATACATTAAAACAACTTCTTGATATGTCTTAGGATATAGGATCTTTAGCAAATAATCCTTAAACACAAAAAACGATATTATTAAAATACTCAGTAAAATACTCAGTATTATCTTTTTGCTTTTCAATCTATCTCTCCTTTTGTGACAAGAGGGGCGTCCCTTTTTGTCACATTTATTATTTTTTTTAGTTGGAAACTATTATTCAAATGAGACAAGGGGGACAGGTCTCATTTGTCTCACTTTTTTGTCGTTCTTTATTGCCATTAGGGGATTGCCATTGGGGACGGACCTTTTTGGCAATTTATTTGCAATCATACCAGTTTTTTGCTTCTGCTATATCTGCGATCAATGGTACTTGTAAGTCAATTGCTGATTCCATACTTTGTTTCAAAATTTCTTTAATTTCCTCTTTCTCCTCTTCCACTGCTTCGATCATCATTTCATCATGCACTTGTAGCACAATTTTGGATTGCAATCCTCTTTTTTGAATTTCTTGGTATACTTTAATCATAGCAATCTTCATGATGTCTGCTGCGGTTCCCTGAATCGGCGTATTCATAGCTGCTCTTGAGCCAAATTGTCTTACCATATAATTATTAGATTTTAGCTCTGGTATATATCTTCTCCTATGGAATAATGTTTCTACATAGCCTTGTTCGGTTGCTTTTTCCGTAATGCTATCCATAAAAGCTTTAATTCCTGCATATTGTTCTAAATATTCGGTGATATACTGTTTCGCCTTTTTTCGAGAAATTCCGAAGTTGCTCCCCTAGTCCGAAATCACTAATTCCATAGACAATTCCAAAGTTGACGGCTTTGGCCTCACTTCTTTGTTCTTTGGTTACTTCTTCCATTGGTGTTTTAAACACTTTGGAAGCTGCTTGTTTATGAATATCTTGCCCTTCTTGAAAGGCTTGTATCATATGCTCATCTTCTGATATATGAGCCAATACTCTTAATTCGATTTGCGAATAGTCGGCATCGATATATAGTTTTCCTTCTTCTGGTTGGAACACTTTTCTAACTCTTTTTCCTAATTCAAATCGTGTTGGGATATTTTGAAGATTCGGTTCGGTTGAACTGATTCTTCCTGTGGCTGTTATGGTTTGATGGAAAAAAGAATGAATTCTTTTTGTTTTAGGATTGATGTATTGTTTCAATCCTTCTACATAAGTTGAGTTCAATTTCATCAATTGCCTGTAATCTAATATTTGTTCAATGATTGGGTCTTCTCTTTTTAACTTTTCTAACACATCCACATCAGTTGAATAGCCACTTTTCGTCTTTTTGATGACTGGCAATTTCATTTTTTCAAATAAAATTTCACCTAATTGTTTGGTTGAATTGATATTAAACTCTTCTCCTGCCATTTCATAAATCACTTGGGTTATCGTCTCTAATTTTTCGGTTAATTCTTTCCCAAATTGATTCAATTCTTCTTCATCGACATACATACCATTCCATTGCATATTTGACAACACTTCCACAGTAGGCATATCAATTTTATAAAACAATTCTAATGCTCCTATTTCTCCTAACTGTTTTAGGGTAATTTCTCTTATTTTGGCAATGCCATAAGCATAAAAAGCGTGTTTTTCTCGCTCCCTTTGATTGCTTTCTACTGTCTCTACTTGCACGGTATCAAACAAATTCATTTGTTGTTGCTTTGGTTCCTCTCCCATTACTTCTTGTAAATTTATATTGAGATATTGCTCCATTAAACTTTCTATTTCTAGTTTATTATTGCTTGGATTTAAAATATAACTTGCAATTGCAATATCATAGTCAATTCCTTTGAAATCGATTTGCACTTGCTTTAATAAAATATACATTTTAGTTAAATTAATACTAATTTTTTTAATACTTTCCTCTTCAAAAATCGCCTTAAAATCCTGAAGGTCTTCTTCCTTCTTGATTGCTACATACACTGTTTCTTGTGTTTTTTCATTAAAAACCGTTAATCCTGTTATCTTTTCTTTGATAGTTTTTTCTGGCTGAGGATCTTCACTTGTATGAACAGAAAAAATCATTTGTTTTTGTTCTTCTATTAATTTTATGACCTCTTCTTGGGATGGATCTACCATTTGAAATAAATCTTTTGGTTCTTCTTTGGCTACTTCTTCTCCACGCAAAGAAAATCGGTCAATATAACGATTAAAGTTTAGTTCTTTAAATAATGCTAAAACTTTTGGCTTGTCCCATTCTTCTACCTTAAAATTCTCTAAAGTATCCTCAATTGGCACTTCCAAATTGATCGTTCCCAATGTTTTTGACAAAAATGCCAAATCCTTATTATTTTCAATTTTTTCCTTTTGTTTCCCCTTTAGCTCTGCCTCTCCTTTGTCCACCTTTTCATATAAACTCTCAATCGAACCAAACTTTTGAATTAAGGCTAGTGCTGTCTTTTCTCCTACCCCTGGTACTCCTGGAATATTATCAGAAGAATCTCCTTGTAGCCCTTTCACATCAATTAACTGTTTTGGCTCTAATCCATACGTTTCTATAATTCTTTCTCGATTGTATTCATCTGTCTCTGTCTTTCCCCCTTTAGTATGAGGAATGCGAATTGTTACTTTGTCAGTCGCTAATTGAAACGTATCTCTATCCCCTGAAAGTATGATTACCTCTAGCCCTTGCTTTTCTCCATAACGTGATAAAGTTCCGAAGCACATCATCTGCTTCGTAACCTTCCATCTCTACAATATCAATATTCATAGCTCGTAAAATTTCTTTGATCATTGGCATTTGCTCAGCCAATTCTTGTGGCATACCTTTTCTAGTCGCTTTATATCCCTCATACAACTTATGCCTTGCTGTTGGTGCTTTTAAATCAAAAGCAACCACCAAATATTCTGGATTCACATCTTCTAATAATTTAAATAAAATAGCTAAAAAACCATAAACCGCATTGGTATATTTTCCGTCTTTTGTGGTTAGCATTTTGCTTCCCATAATTCCGTAAAATGCTCGGTTCATGATACTATTACCATCTACTAATACTAATTTTCCCAAAACTTTTCCTCCTCATCTTGCAATCTGTTTTTCCTTATTATATACTATATTTAATGAATGTGCAATGGGGACGTTTCTTTTTGCACATGGTTGCTCCAACCTTAGCCCCAAGTATTTACACCCATTTGGCATAAATGACGAATGCGACTGGAATAGTTTTACAAATTTTTAAGCAAAAG
>CANONT010000036.1 GCA_947567695.1 uncultured Clostridium sp. | reverse complement strand
ACATAGTATTAGAAGAACCAACTACTAAAAAATACAAGCAAGACCTAGAAAAACTAGAAAAAGCAAAACAAGACTTCATAGAACACCTAGAAAATCAAAACATTGATAGTTTAGATGAATTATGCAGTCTTGCACACGAATTAGATAATGACTTAGATAAGCAAATGTTTTTTAGAGGGTTATCGTTAGGAATAAAGCTATCTAATTTCAATTTAGACAGTATAGAACAATAATGTTACTTTTTAGAATTGATGATATATTCAATAAGTCCCTTAACAATTTTCTTATCTTCTTTGTTGAACATATTTAAGGAATTAGTAATAAACTCATCATCTGTAATAACTTGCTTATCTATCAAGCCATTAAAGAGTTCGTTAGAGTTAATTTCAAGTGCATTACATATATCAATAATAGTAGAAATGCTGATACCACTTTCGCCCCTCTCAATTAAGCTAATGAAATTTATACTTTTATCTAGCATTTCTGCTAGTCCCTCTTGTGTTTGATTTTTTAACAAACGAATTTGCTTGATATTTTGACCTATAACTTTTAATGTGTTTTCTTTGTTTTCTTTCATATTATCACCTATTTAGAATTTTACACAAAATGGTAATTTAAGATAAGAAAACAACACTTTAATAATTATAAATAACACTTGATTAAATAAAGTGAGTATAGTATAATGTTGATAGTTCTATTTAATAATAAGAAGAAAGGAGGAAATAAATATGTTAATAAATATACTAGCAGTATTATTAGTAGGTCTTTTAATCTATGGAATAGTTAAAGATAAAAAAGATGGACATACTATAAAAAATGAAAAATTACAAAAATGTATTAAAGCATTAATGATAAGTTTAATAGTTTTAATTTTAGGATTTGTAATAATGTCAACTATTAATAAAACAGTTAATACAGAAATAATAATACAAATTAATAGAATTATTCTCTATCTTTTAGTAGGAATAAATGTAGTAATTTTAGCTGTGTGTACAGTAATATCAATTAAAAGTAAAGAAAAGCTACCTTTCTGGATAAGTATTTTACAAGGTCTACTAATAGCAGTAGTAGTTATCACTATAATTACACAAATGATTAATGGAAACAGACATCAAAAAGAAATGGAAAGTGTAAGAGAGCAAACAACAAAAATTATGAATAACTATAAATAATTCTAAGCCAGTTATTAAGTTAGCTGGCTTTTCTTGTACCTTAAATTAACCAATATCAGCATAAATCTATCAATAACACAATAACAGTTCATAAGGAGCAATAGTCATCTTTCTAGTTTCAAGCGTAACCTTTCCCAATAAAACAATAAACAAGCCTTAAACACAATTTTCAGTTGAAATAAGATAACTGGAAGATAAAGAATAACTGAATTTTTGAAAATATGAGAAAGTCGAGGTTAGAAAAATGGTAAGAATAATAAATGAAGATGAAACAAGAGTTAATATCTATAAGGCATTTGATAAAATATGAAAGCAAGTAAGGGAAATAATGCAACAACTAAGAGAAATCAAATACTATAATGATGATGAAAAAGAATATATAAAATTAGCGATAATAGATATATCTCGTTCGTTGGAAAGTGTGTCTGATAGATTAAAAGAGAAAATCAAAGAAATAAACGCTAAAAAGTAACAATAATTAGTTTAGATTAAGAAAGGCTTTAAGCAAGTTTTTCAGTTTTGAGTAAAACCTTTTCCAATGAATAAATAAACAATGCTTGAAGAGGAAATAAACAACAATTAAAAGAAGAATAACAGAAAGAAGCGGACATATAAAATCTAATACAATAAATACATACATATATTAAGTAATAAAGGTAAGATTAAAGGGAATATAAACAAGAAAATAATAGTAACAAATGAAAAAAGTTGAAATGTTTTTAGCTTTCAGTAGCATAACAAACAAGTCAGTAAATGTAAGATATAGAAATGTTTTTAGCTTTGAGAAACTTAATAATCAAGTAAATGAAAAAACTCACTTATAAAATCAGTGAGTTTTAATTTTGTCCAATTTCAGTGGTAGGCTTACAGCGAAACCTCCTACAAAGAAATACATTTTGGTTTTTGGAACGTTTTGGTGACCCCTACGGGAATCGAACCCATGATTCCACCTTGAGAGGGTGGCGTCTTAACCGCTTGACCAAGGGGCCTTGTCAATACTTATTATTTATACCATTTTTTTTTGATTTCGTCAACTACTAAAAATTATTTTTTACACAATATCTCTTTTAATCTTTCCCACTTTTTGGTCAAATACAAATAACCAATCAAAGCTTCAAAAGCAGTCGCATATTTATATTCCTGTACATTTGCATTTTTGGGTAAATGATGACTTTCTGCATTTCGTCCACGTCTTACAATATTTTTCTCTTCTTCTGTCAATTCATCATAAATTTTCTCCAAAAGTTTTGCTTGACTTTTGGCCTTTACATATTTAATTGTTTCTATATGTAATTTGTGTGGCTTTAAATTTGTTTCATTCACTAAATTTGTTCTTATATATAGTTCATATACACAATCACCCACATAAGCCCATGTTAGTGGTGACAGTAAATTAATTTCTTCTTCTGCTCTGTTTAAATGAATCCATTCTTCCATTTTTTACTTCCTTTATTAGTTTATTGATCTTATTTTTCAATTGCATCGTTAACCATAACTTATTACATTTAAATTGCTAAAAACCTTGATAGCAAGATTCTATTGTGATTTTTCCAATGATTCCGTTTTTAAATTCATCTAATATAATTCTTGCTGTTTTTTCTTCATCTACATTACCCCCAGAAATAATGCAACCTCTTTTTTTTCCTATGGCAAGCATAATTTCATAGATATTTTCGTTTTCTGGTTGTTCTTGTTCTAGTTTTTCTTCAACGAATTGTTTTGAAATCTTATATCTTTCACATAGTTTAGTTCTATGATTTTCTATCATAAATTTGGTTAAGTAATAAGCAATTTCTACTCTTTCTAATATATCTTCTTTAATGGTTCCTGTGAAGGCTAAATTTAAGGCTACTTCTTCACTTTCAAATTTTGGCCATAACACACCTGGTGTGTCTAGCAATTCTATCTTATCATTAATTCGGATCCATTGTTTTTGTTTGGTTACACCTGGTTTATTTCCCACTCCTGCTGTTGTTCTTTTGGAGATTCGATTGATAAAAGATGATTTTCCTACATTTGGTATGCCTAGTATCATCGCTCTTATTTTTCTTCCAATTCTCCCCTTATTAGCCTGTGTTTGTAAATCTTCATTCATAATATTTTCAATTTTTCGAATGCATTGGTCAATTCCTCTTCCTGTGTTTGAGTCTGTTGCCACAGCTGGTATACCGTTTTTTTCAAAATATTGTAGCCATAATTGATTTTGCTTTTCATCTGCTAGGTCACATTTATTCAATACAACTATTTTCTTTTTTCCTTTTGTTATACTTGCTATGTCAGGATTTTGACTAGATACTGGTATTCTAGCGTCTAGTAATTCAATGACAATGTCTATTATTTTTAGATCTTCTTGTATTTGCCTTCTAGTTTTTGCCATATGTCCTGGGTACCAGTTGATTGAAGTTTTGTGACAACTTTCGCTATTATTCACCATTTTCATCTCCTTCTATATTCCCCATTTTATCCCAGAACCAGTGGGGACATTGGAAACATGTTACAAGGTTCTATAATTATTTTTATCAGCTCGATCATCCATTTGTCTATCAAATTGCTCATTCTTGTAGAACCAATCCGTTTTTTTATCCTTTGGATTTGCTTTTCTATTCTTATCTAATAACAAATCAAACAAAATAGCTACTGGTATTGCAATTCCAATTAATGATATAAAAGTATTTAGATACATTCCTGCATCAGAAGCACTGATTTCTGAACTAGCTGTAATTAACGTTGTTAGTCCTGTTATTAAACTGGTTCCAAAATACATGCCATAAGCTGCTAAATAAATAAGTGCACCTACTGTTTTTCTTTTAATAATCAATAACATACATGCTAATACAACAAATAATAAAATGATTTCCATTGCTTGATTAAATGGTTCTATTCCTCCAAATTCTGCTCCTAATTCATAGGTAACAGCAACAACAATTCTAAATGCCCAAAACATTGCCATAAACATAACCAATAACCATGTTGAAAAATTTTTCATTTGTTTTTCCTCCTCTTCTGTAACTATTCAAAAGTATTATAGATTGCCTGACCTTTGAATCATTACCTCTTTTGAAAAAAGACGGGAAAGTCCGTCTTTTTCCTATTAATCTACAAAGTCAAAATCATCTTTGAATTTTTCTTTGAATATTTCAAATACTTTATTTAATATGTCCTCGTCTTCAATACTAATATAAGATTCTTCATCTGAATCTTCATCATCCGTATCTTCTACTTTTAGGATAACTACTTCTCCTTCTTCCTCTTCTCCCTCTTCGGTAACTGGTAATAATACTACATATTCTTCATCATCTAATTCAACTAAGTCTAAAAATTCAAATTTTACTTCATTTCCTTCTTCATCATTTAATATGATTATGTTGTCTAATTCTTCTCCTTCAAAGTTTTCTTCCATTCTTGTTCTCCTTTCAATTTTTGTTCATTATATTTTATATTTAATATAATAACCTATTTCCAATTATTTTTCAATGATTTTAATCGATTTTATTTAAATAAGTTTCCAATATATACGTAGCAGATATAGTATCTACTATATTTTTCTTTTTATTCTTATTAACCTCTAAAAAATTCATAGTCTTGTGAGCTTCCACAGTTGTCAATCTCTCGTCGATGGTTTCTATTTTTAGTTGATTATATTTACACTTTAATTTATGGACAAACTCTTGCGTTATTTTGGCTCTTTCTGATACCGTTCCATTCATATGAAGTGGCATTCCAACAACAATGGTATCTACTTCATAATTAGCTAAAATTTCATCTAATCTTCTTAACACTACCTTATCAGAGCCATTCCTTTGTATGGTTTCTAGCCCCTGTGCTGTAATATTTAAACCATCTGTTATAGCTACGCCTACTCTAGCTTCTCCATAATCAATTCCTAAAATTCTCATCTTTATTTCTCATCTAATCCTATATAATCTTTTACCATTTTTTCTAGCAATTCATCTCTTTCAATGGATCTTATCTTATTTCTTGCATCTTTGTGGCTAGTAATATAGGTTGGATCGCCTGACAAAATATAGCCAACAATTTGGTTAATTGGATTATATCCTTTTTCCACTAATGCTTCATACACTTCTTTCAGAATTTCTCTGGATTTTACATTTTCTTCTCTTTCAACCTCAAAATGCATTGTTTTATCAAACTCCATTTTCCATTCCTCCTCTTTTCTTTTATTTATCGTTTATTATATATTCGTTATATCGCTTTCTTGGCTATCTGCATGATCTAAGTATTCCTCTAATTTCTTTAATACTTCTTCCAATCCTGTCCCTTTATAATAAGAAGATATAACAAAATTCAATTTTGGCGTTGCAACCTGTGCATAACTTGCCCCTCTTGGTTCTCTTTCTGGTAATCGAACCTCTAAATTCAATTCTTGCTTTTCTTCCTCTGTCAATTCAATTTGCATGGCTTCTATGTTTTCTTTCATTTCATTCAAGAAACCTGCCACGGCTTCTGTTTCTACTCCAGAAAATGCAATCACAAATTTAGGTCCCATATATCTCACAAATACATAATCATCTGATAAATCTTCTTCTATATAATTACTAATTTGTGTAATCACTTTATTTCCTAATTCTCTACCATACTTTTTATTAATTTCTTGAATATTAGCAATTTTAAACATACATATCGTTGATACAGTATATTGATCGATTACTTTCTTACCTTCCCCATATAAATATGCCTCTGAATATAAACCTGTAAACAAGTCTTTTCTTACAATCGACTCTAAAGTTTTTTGATGTACTACTGTTTTTAATACAGAAACAATATTTTCTTTAATTACTTCTAATACCGTAGTATCTACATTATCAAAATCATGTGGCGTTCCACTTTCTAAAATCCAATATCCTATATATACATTATCTATATAAAGAGGAAAGAATATAGCTGATTTTGCTCTTCCAAATTCCATTTCTTGATATGGCAATTTTTCGTTTTCATTATTTACGGTTACATATTTAGGGGTAGCTGATTGTATGCTATCTTTAAACATATCAATATCTTGTAATGCTTTTAAGGCATTCCAGTGTTTCCTATCTACATTGGATGCTTTTACTTCATATTCTGCCCCATTAAATACGACAATGGTTGAATATTTAATTTCATATCTTTCAATTAAAATGTCATTGATCTTTTTGATTTTTTGATCAACGGTTGATGTTTCTCCTATGGCATTGATAAAATCTTGAACAACATACAAATTCGTAATCTTTTGGTTCATATTTTTAAATTTTTGTATTTTTTTGTGAATCGTTACATTATACATAACCAATCCTAATACAATCAAAACCAAAATTACTACAACTGCTATTATCACAATTCTTCCCCTCCTTTTGCTAACATTACGAAAGATTTGCTTGCCTTCTATTAAAAGTTTTTCATTTTATTTAATGTATCATTCATATTAGAAGAGAAGTTACCTCCTCCATTCATTTGTGCAGATGGTGGTTGATAGTTTCGGCTATTTCTTGGTACTGCTGTTACGGTTGGATAAACCATATTTCCCAATTCTTTTAATGTTTGTAAAAATACTTTTGAATAACCTTTTAAAGAAATCTCACACTCAATAATTCCCTCTAAATATCTAATATAGGTTTCATCTTCAAATGGAATGGAAACATATTTCACTCTATCTCTGTCAAATAGCTCTGTCATAAAAGACATAGCTGGATCATTGTAAAATGCCATTCCTCCAATGATAGTTTCATCTTTAATTCCTCTAATTTTTACCACTTTATTTAATATGATTTTTAATTTCTTTTCATCCAATATATTTTTTACTTTTAGTTCTTTTAGAAATGCAGTAAGTGGTTGTATGGTTAGTATATCCATACTTTGAACCAAATAGGTTTCATGGGATTGTTTAAAGTACCCAGATGGTGTCTCAAAATCAGTATCAATCAATATTAAAGAATGATTTTGTAATAATGTTTCTAGGATTTTATCTACATGATGAATGGTGTCATTTTCATCTGGTAATGAAGTGTATACTGTAAGATTTCTATTTACACTAATTCCTTTGGCAATTCCATGTGTCAATCCTTCTATACTATGAGCTACTAATTCTCTCAATGGTTCCTCATTTTTGGTATAAATATAATAAGAGTTTCTATTTTGCGTGGTATCTAAAATAGCGGTATTAATTCCCATAGATGACATTAATTCTGCTATATTATTTACTATAAAAGAGGTTCCATTTTTACTGGTTCCTACAAAAGTTACAATTTTTTTATCTGGTGTTAATAAAGGTGATAAATCAATTTCTTCATAACTTTGTTCTTCTCGCTTCATAGATCTAGTATTAGGTTCATATGCATTAGCATGATAAGAAGAATTATCGTTATAATTTGTATCGTAATCATTTGTATTCGGATAAGATGGATTAAATCCATAATCATTTGTGCTAATTGGTTGTGATTGTGGTTGAGGCTGTGGTGCTGTAATAGGTTCTGGTATTGGTAGTTCATCTTTTTCTAAATCTTCTATTCCTAATCCCGGTAATATCGTATCTTCCTCTTCTTCGTCTTCGTCAAAACCTGGTAAAAATGCATCTTGTTCTACTTGTGTTACAGTAGGCGTTTGTGATACTTCTGTATCTACATCGTAAAATCCTGGTAAGAAGTTTTCTTCTGGTTCTGGTTCTTGTATTTCTTGAGGCTCTAAACCTGGTAATATCATATTCTCTTCTTCTATTGGTTCTACTTCTGGAACAGGAACTGCATTTTTTCTTGGTCTTCCTCTTCCTCGTTTTACTGGTTGTGGTTGACTTACTGTTTCTGTTGGTGCTGGAACAGGATTTTTTCTTGGTCTTCCTCTTCCTCGTTTTACTGGTTGTGTTACCTCTTGTGTTTGTGGTTGTACGGTTTCTTGCACTTCTACTGGTTGTGTTTGCACAGTTGGTTGTATGGGTGCTTGTACTACTGGTTCGATTTCTTCATCTGGTATTCCTTGTAATATCTCATCTAAATCTTCAAATCCTTCTATGATTGGTTCTGGTTCTACAGGTTGCTGTTTTACTGGCTGTTCTACTCTAGCATATGGCTGTCTAGCTGGTTGCTCTGGTCTAGCATATGGCTGTTGTTGTGTCATTGGTTGCTCTGGATTTACTCTTGGTGTTTGCATAGTAGGCTGTGCATATGTTTTTGTTTGTTCCACTGGCTTTTGTTTCGCAAATTTTTTCGTTTCATTCATATTAACAGCTGAAGGAATTACCACTGGTTTGGAAAGGACTGCTTCTCTATTTTTTGATTTTAGCAATACTTGACTTGGTCCATTTTCATCTTCCCCTTTAATTTTTCGTAAACTGTCAGAAACAGTATTATTAAAGGACATGATTTTTTGGTATTTGGGTGATTTTTCTTCTAAGACAGCTCGTACATTTAATGGTAAAAATTTGCTTATAATCCTTAATTGTGTATCATTATATTGTGCTGCAATGTTATTAAAACTATCGATGTATCTGTCCTCATTTTTCCCTAATCTTTTATAATGAGCAACAATGTTTTGGATTTCCATTTCACTTACATCGTTTTCGTTTTCTGCTTGATAACCAACATCTTCACTATCTATTTTATAATAAGCTTTGGCTTCTTTTTTGGTACGTGGTCGATTGATTAATCGACAAACTTCATCGACACTTCTATCATTTCCTATGATAGCATCATAGACACCGATTCCAAATAATTTTACTAACATAGGATCGGATTTTGCTCTTCGGTCTGAACAAATTAGAATGATTGGAATATCATTTCCTTTAGCGTCAGAGGCTTCATCACTGATGCCATCTAATTTGTCAAAAATAAATTTGTCAATTTGATCGTATTGTGTGTTTGTAAAAGCTTCTAAATCTTCGCTTATAACGATTCTGTCATAAGTTTTATCTTTTTGTAATTCCTTTAAAATTGCATTAAAGTAATATACATTTTTATAAGAAATAATCTGTTTGTACTCCCTTTGGTATTTCTTTACAATGGATTCTGATATTTCTTCATTACTTACAGCAAATAAGACTTTCATTTGTTACCCCCTTCCAAATTTTACAAATACTGCAAAAGCAAGTGGTAAAATTTGGCATATGATTAGAAGTGTGACACATGTGACAATAAATGCCATACCTCTTTCTAATGTATCTAATTTTCTAATACCAATAACATATTGATGAATCGCTCCAATGGCAATTCCTAAAAAACATACTGGTATACTATAAATACGAACAATATTTAAAATATAAGCAACTGTTCCATAAGTATCAGAACCATATTTGGCTTTATAATCTTCTAGTGAATTAGTTGCATTGTCTTTTATTTCAACAATTTTGCTCTCTGTTTCGTCATCAATTGCTTTATCTTCTGCATAAGTTTTATCGGCTATTAAAAATAGCCCCACAATTAGTATAATAATGGTAATTATTATCATTCCTTTTTTCATATTTTATGCCCCTTTCACAAGTCCTCTTTTTGGCAAATTTCTCCTTATTCTCAAACTTACTTTTCTATCATACAATAAATCCGAAAAAATAGCAAGATTTTTTTACAATTTTAAGTTTCGACTTTTGGCTAGTAAAGGGTGTAATCTATCATTTTTGCCACACTGCGTAAGCGACCAAACGAGCAAAGCGAGTGCGATTGGAGCAACCTACAGATAAATAATTAATTGGGTAGGTTGCGACACACAAAGTGTAAAAAAATGATAGATTACACCCTTTACTAGCCAAAAGTCGAAACTTGAATTTTTTATAATTTATTGTACAAATATTTCATATGATTGTAAACGCCATTTGCCCAATTTTTATCAGTTGCGTATCTAGTATTAATACCAGTTAAAGTTGATCCATTATAATAAGTTCCAACTGCTTTTTCTCCTCCATAAATGCTTGTTCCCTTTGGATTTATGTAGTATTTGACAAACACTCTCGCAAGAAGATCTATGCTTTCTGAATAGCCAGAAAAATGATAAGCATCCTGATAAGGATTTGAGTCATATGCTCCATAACCAAATAAATTCTTTTTATTTTTAGCAATTTGAGAAGTTCCCCAAGCACTCTCATGAATTCCTACTGCTGCAACAAAAACTCCATTGATATTATATTGCTGTTCTATGTAATAAAAATATTCTGCATTATTTTGAAAAATCTTATTGCTATCTTTGGTATCTGACAACACCTTTCTAAATTGTTCTAATGTCAATCCACTTGGCTTGTTTAAAGCCATATCAAAACTTAGCGTTGCCATTAAATCTGCTTTACTTTTAGCTGTTTTATTTGCTGTTTGTGGTTTGGGGGTATTGTCTATATAAGTTGTACTTTCTGCTTTCACATAACCAATCGTTCCACAACCTGAAATTTTATACCATTCATTTTGTATCTCTAATAATTTCAATTCATTTCCTTTGGCTAAAGTTGCTATTTTTTGTGCTTGTTCATTCGGTTGTACCATAACAGACAAACGGTCTGACGTTACATATAAAAGATCTCCTACTTTTACTTTGTAATCACTACTATAATTAGCAGCACCTATTTCCACAATCTTGTTTACAGATGCCTTCGTTATCTTACTTGCCACCTGTTCCTCTGCTATTAATTCACCATTTTGAAACACCTTTTTAGTCGTAACTTCTTGTTTTCCCTCTCTTCCTTGCTGGATAACTTGTATGGTTCCTTTGGGTAAACTGGTATTACTTCTATATTTCGTGATATATTCTAAGGTAATCTCTTGTACAGTATATTCTTCCTTTTGCCCTTCTTTTATATTTTCTGTTATAATATCTTCTATCTCTATTTCTTTTGCTTCACTGATTTCTATTTTTTCTATATGGGATAATGTTTCTGATGCATATACCTTATTCTTTCCAAAATGACGGTCATAAAGTATAACCATACAGAATACACTAATAATAAAAGCTAAAAAAATAATGACATTTTTTAGCATCTTTCTTTTATGTGTTTTGTGAATTTTTTTCGTTTCTTCTTTTGCTTTCATGCACTTGCCTTCCCTTCCTAAGGCAAAACCTAGTTTGAAAAAATTATATTTCAAACTTGCCCACTAACATTTTACCTTTTTAGACCTTTTTTGTCAATGAATAAATTTGCCAATGTGCAATGGGGACGTTTCTTTTCGCACATGGGGGTAGGATAGCTTCAGGGGAACCTTTCGCCCCTTTGGCATAAATTCCTCGGCTACCTTGCATAACGTTAACAAATTTTAAAACAAAAGCCATAACAATACCCGAAAACAGGACCCTTTATGGCTTTTGCTTAAAAATTTGTAAAACTATTCCAGTCGCATTCGTCATTTATGCCAAAGGGGCGAAAGGTTCTCCTGAAGCTATCCTACCCCCATGTGCAAAAAGAAACGTCCCCATTGCACATTGGCATGTAAGTATGTTATAATCATTTCCGAAGGAGGATTTTTGAAAATATGAGTAAGAAAATAAAGATTTTGACAGTAATTGTTTTCCTATTATTAATCCTTGTTGTTATTTTTGCTTTTTTATTGTCGCAAAAATATGTATTAAAAAGCAATTTTGAACGAGATATTTTGCCATTTGCTAATAAGAATAATGACACTATATTTGAAGTCAATAAAATGGTTCTATTTAGTAATTGTGATGCCAAAAATAAAACTGGATCTGCTACTAATTTTACCATAGAAAATCTTTATCAATATACAGATTTAGCCATTTTTATTAACCATTCCTCCCCTGAAGAAAAGACATTAAAAAATACCTTAAAAAAAGTAAGTATTGCTAATATTCAATATATTACCCCACCCGAATTTCGGACAACCGCAGCTATTTTTTAAGCCTTTGAACAGATTTGCTAAGAGTGATTTGATAGAAGAAAATGTAATTCAGGATTCTTTGGATTTTACCATTACCGCTGAAGATGAAGCGAATTTGGACACTCCTACTTTATACAACAATTTAGCAAATCCTATCACGCTAAGCTATGTGAATCAAAATATTAAATCAGATTATACGATAACAGATACTTCTATTCCTATCACTTATGATGGCTCTCTTCTAAAAAGATGTAATGTGGATTTTTCTTCTATTTCGTGCAAGTTTTCTTTTGACATCTACATTACAAACAATTTGGAAGAAGAGTTTAAAACGACTGTTTTTATTGATATCCCTTTGGAGATACAAGAAAAGTCTATTTATGATGGAAATATTAATATGACACAAAATTGTAATTTTACATTTTATCGATATAAATAAAAGGAGGATTAAATCATGAAAGAAAATTTACCAATTGCAGAACAACTAAAAAAGAAATACCATAAAACAGAAGAAGTTACCAATTTCAAAGAAATGTTATACCGTTCCGCTGACATTTACCGTTCCAGAACTGCTTTTAAAATAAAAAATGAAGAAGGTAATATCATTAGCATTACCTACGAGCAATTCAAAAACGATATCGTTGCTTTAGGGACAAGCTTAATCGAAAAAGGATTTTTAAACAAGCGAATTAGTGTCATTGGAAAAAACAGCTATCCGTGGTGTGTTTCCTACTTAGCAGCTAGTATCGTTGGTGTTGTAGTTCCTATTGATAAGGAACTTCATACAGATGATGTCATTAATTTTATGAATGTTTCTCAAACTGTCTGTTTATTAGGAGATAGTAAAAATCTAGATTCTATTTTAGAGCATATTGAAAAAGTCGAAAATCCAGATACTCTTTTTGTGTCTTTTGATAAAAAAGAGGATACTAATTCTTTTGACAATTTATTATCAGCTGGAAGAACTGCTTATGAAAAAGGAAAAAATGATTTTGACAAAATAGAAATCAACCCAGATGAACTACGTATTTTGCTTTTCACTTCTGGAACGACAGGAAACGCCAAAGGTGTCTGTTTATCGCAAAGAAATATCTGTTCCAACATTTTATCTACTTATGGCATTGTAAAAGTAAAAAGAAGTGACTTATTCTTCTCCATTTTGCCTTTACATCACACCTATGAGTGTACCTTAGGATTTTTACTACCGATTTATAGTGGCGCTAGTATCGCTCATTGCGAAGGATTACGTTATATCACAAAAAATCTTGGTGAATTTCACCCTTCTGTTATTTTGTGTGTCCCTTTGTTACTCGAAAATGTGCATAAAAATATTGTCAAAAACATGAATAAATCATTACCAGAAAAATACCAAAAAGCTGAAGGAAACCCTTTCAACGACTTGCCTTTCTATGTAAAGAAGATTGTAAAAAATAAAGTAAAAAATACACTTGGTGGAAGGCTTCGCGTATTCATTGTTGGCGCTGCTGCTGCGAATCCTGAGATTGTAGCTGATTTTAAAAATTTAAAATTAATGACCCTACAAGGTTATGGTTTAACAGAATGTTCGCCACTAGTTGCTGGTAATACCGATTTCTTTCAAAAAGATGATGCCGCTGGGCTTCCGATTCCGAATGTGGAATATAAAATTGACAGTCCAAATGCAGAAGGTGTCGGCGAAATTTTAGTAAAAGGTCCAAATGTCATGCTTGGCTATTACGAAGATGAGGAAAAAACAAAGCAAACGATTGTAGATGGTTGGTTTCACACAGGTGATTTAGGAAGAATTGATGAAAATGGCTATTTATATATCACTGGTAGATGTAAAAGTGTTATTGTTACGAAAAATGGTAAAAATATTTATCCTGAAGAAGTAGAATATTATTTGAATGATAATCCTTTGATTTCAGAGTCTCTTGTTTTAGGCATTCATAAAGAAGATGATGATGAAACTTATATCAACGCTCAAATTTATCCTAATATAGAAGCCATTACAGAGTATTTAAAAGGCTCTGTTCCTACGAAAGAGGAAATTTGGAAGATCGTTTCTGATGCAGTGGCAAGTGTTAATAAGAAATTACCTAATTATAAACATATTAAAAGTTTTGGCGTTCGCGATGAGGAGTTTGAGAAAACTACAACTCAAAAGATTAAACGCTATGGAAACAATATGAAAGTAGAAAAAAAAGATAAATAGTAATGTTAAGAAGGTCCCTATAAACTAGGAACCTTCTTAATTTTAAAAAAACGATTATTTTTCAGTTTTTTGTTCTCCTTGCCTTTTGATTGCATAAACTAGTAGAATAATCCAACTCCATGCTCCGATAATTATAGGTGCTAACAGCATTTTTCTTTTACAGTTTTCTGTGAATTTTTCTTTTGATTCATAATTCGAATCTTTACTTAAAACTTTCTTATCCTTAGAAAGAGTTACTGTCATGCTGGGCGGATTTGCCAAGCATGTGTTGACATCTCATTTCAACTCATATGTAAACACAGTTTCTCCGTTTTTAGAAGCACTGATTTCATAAGGTATCACATCTTTTGGAATTTTTGATGTATCAATCCCCTTACCTTCTGTTACTGCTGTTTTGGCAATTTCAAGAAGATACCTATAATCATCTTCTGAATAAGTCTCGAATATATCACTATTAATTTTTATAATAATTGTATGTGAAACTTTACATACAATTATCCCCAACATAATAGTGAAGAGCATTACTGTTCCCCCATTAATAAACCGTCTTTTTTTCTTCATAAGCTAATCCTCCTTATTGTTCGTTGCTTAATTTAAATGTGTCTCTTAAAACCTGTAAAAACAGGAGAATAAAAACTACATGATATTATTAAATATCATTTGGTTCGCATTTTATCATATTTTATGTCAAATTACAAGTCTATTTCTGCTTTTTATGAGTTTACGGAAAATCTCGCAAAGACATTGACACTTTGAATGCTAAGTAGTACTATATAAATAAATAAAAATTTGTATAAATCTTTTGGAAGGTGGATCCATCATGAAAATAGGACTAGCTTGTACTGGTGGAGGTGCCAGAGCAGCCATTAACATTGGAGCCATACGTGCTCTAAAAGAACTTAACATTGAAATTGAGGCAATTTCAGGAGCCAGTATTGGTTCCTGTGTTGCACTATTATATGTTTTAGGATATTCTCCAGAAAAAATGTTAGAAGAATTCAAAAAAAACATCAAACTATATGGTAAATTTGGTATCTTTGACACCTTATTCTCCCCTTTTAGTCTTATGGCAAGAGGCGGATTAAAAAATCCAAAAGTGATCTATAAAAATATCGAAGAACTTACCCAAAAGCATCATGTACATTTTATGAAAGATATTTCTTTACCTTTTATTATTCCTAGTTTAGATATTACCAAACGAGAATCAATCTTTTATAGTTCTGTACCTATGCATGAATTTACTTATTATTCTGATCGACCAATTGCAGAAGCAATTAGAAGTACTTCTTCTATACCTGTTATTTTTACACCCCATAAAGTCTCTATCAATGGAAGAACACATCATATGATGGATGGTGGTATTACAAGCAATACACCAGTTTTACCGCTAAAACAATTTTCTGATTTTGTGATTGGAATAGAACCAAAATACTATAATACACAAGAAAGACAAAAAATCCACTTTTTGTCTGCCTTTACTGAAACTTTTCAAGCAATGAGACGTTCTAGCTTATATTTTCAGAAAAAAGAAGCAGATTTATGGATCGAAGTAGATGTCCAAAAATGCAAAGTGTTTGGTGGTTCCCGTGAATTAGAATATTGCGAGAAATGTGGCTACGAGGCTGTCATGAGAGTTGCTGAACAAATTGGTCAAAAGAATAAAAAATGAAAGGATGGTTTGTATGTATAAGATCATTAAAAATATAATCATTGCATTTGTATGTCATTTTCTTTTTCGTGTGAAATATGAAAATTTAGAAATTTTAGACAAATATGATAAATGCTTAATCTGTCCGAATCATTCTAGGATTTTTGACCCGATCTTTCTTTTTCCTAAAATAAATAATATGTATAGTGTTGCTAAATCAGAAGCTTTTGAAAATAAGTTTGTGGCGGATTTTCTGTCTTACTATCATGCTATCCCAATTGAAAGAGAAAAAAAAGATATTAGAGGCACAAAACGCATTTTAAAACTGCTAAAAGACAACGACAAAATTAAACTTCTTATTTTCCCAGAAGGCGGAATTTATGAAGATAATTATAAATATAATAAAAGAAACACCAAAAGTGGTGCTGTTTATCTTTCTAGTATAACTAATATTCCTATTATTCCTGTTCATATTACCCAAAGACCTCGCTTCTTTTCAAAAGTAAATGTGACTTTTGGAGCTCCTTTTATACCTGCTCCTAATGTTTCTAAGGATAAAGTTTTATTAAAACAAGAGGCTTCTCGATTGATTCATAGAATCTATGATTTGTAAATTTTTAAATTCCCCTATCTTATATTTAACAAGATTTTAGTAATAACAATTTTTCTAAATTGCTATTCATTTCAGCGGTTGCAATAAATTCATTAATTGATAATGGTACTATGTCTAAATTATCTTTAAATTTTATAAATTTAGCATATTCTATAGAATCATTATGTAGTGTTGGCGCTATTAATACTGAGAAAGAATTTATATTTTTTAAAATTTGATCCCTTAAGTGTCTACAAATTGAAGGTGGATCTATGTCAAGTTTTTGGACACTTTTTTTGAGAATTTTTTTATATTTTTG
>CANONT010000035.1 GCA_947567695.1 uncultured Clostridium sp. | reverse complement strand
TAAGATAAAAAAACAATTTACATAAATTGACTTTTTGGTAGAAATTTGGTACAATGATAATAAGGTAGCTATATTGCAAAGTTGAAAATAAAGAAAGGAGACATAATTATGTCAAAATTTAAAGTCTATATTAATTCGGAGCATTTCAATTTATTGGTAAATTTAGTATATCAATATAACCATGAACGGTTTGTTTGCTTAATGGGAAATGTGGAAAAAATTGGTAAATCTCAGGCGATTGTTATCAAAGAAATGCAGGTTTTGGATGATGTCGATTACGATGGACTGTATACCACACTTTGTAGACCTAAAAGCTCTGTTATCGAACAAATGATGCAGAGAATACAACAAAAAAGATATTCAGTTTATATTGAATATCATACGCATCCTTTGGATTTTCCACATTTTTCTGAAACAGATAAAGCAGATGAAAAGAAAATGTGGAATTATTTCCAGCAAACTTTTCCAAATAAGTACTATGGAAATATGATGTTGGATATTAATGGACGTGGTCAAGCAGTCATTAGAGACTGGCATGATGGAAAATTAAAAGAGTTTGATGCTATTCCGTATTGAAGTAAAGGGCAAGTCAAAATTGGCTTGCTTTTTACCATACAAATGTAAAAAATGTAATTTAATATATACAAGCTATAAAATATATGCTATACTAATTTCAACAGTTGATGAGTCAATTATTTTTTTGTGCAAAAAGTGGGAAGAACACTATGAAAAACAGGCGTTTTTTTCGCAAATAACCTCCTAAAACGCTCCATAATATGTGTTTTGAGCAAACTATTTAAAAAAATTAATACAAATAAGTTTGAGCAAAACCAAAAATTGAATGTCATTTCACATATATAAGTCGATTTAAGTATCGGCTTATTTTTGTATTAAAAAAGAAGAAGCCTTATTCGACTTCCTCCGCTAATTTTACTATATCTTTAAACTTTTTCTTTCGTGTTATGTACTTTAAACTTTCTGTATTTAGTATTAAGTAATCATGTAATAATTCTCTGTATTCTACTTCTGTTTTGATGTTTAGTTGTCTAATTATGTGTAGAGATTTTAAGTATGCTTCTTTCATCAAATCAACCCCCTTATTTATGTATTGTACCACATTATGTAAAATTATAGTGTTGAAATTTGTCGAATATTTAAATTAATCTAATTTATTTTTTTATAATCCCCCACTTTTATTTTTTCTATTATTCTTTCAAAATATCTTTTCTCCCTTTTTATATATCTATCTTTCACTATTATTGCATACTCTAACGCACTAAAATAATCATTATGATCGATGCATGCTTTTATTCTCTTTATATCATTCTCAAACATTTTTACATCCTCTTTTACATATTTTTACATATATTATATTGGTTGTATAACCAATAGTCAAGTGGCATATTATATTTATATAATTTTTAAGAGGTGTGATTTGTATGAATAGAATTTATAAGTTAGAAATAGAAAATGGATATTATTTATTTAAATTAGAAAAAATGTTATTTGAAAGAAATATAAGTTTTAATAAAATAATGCGAGACACCAATACCGATTTTAAAGTACTAAAAAGAATTATGACAGGAAATTTAGTTAGGATAGATATTATTGTAATTGCTAGATTATGCGATTATCTAAATTGTAAATTAGAAGATATGATAGAATATTTTCCAAATAAGAAATATTAATGCATCTACTTTTTATAGTCATTTCATTTTATATAATGCAACATTTTGTATAAAAACGAGTCTAAGATTTTCTACTAAATCAAATTTTAAGAAAACCTTAGACTCATCTCATATTTATCTTTATTTTTTAATACATTCCATCCATTCCTGCTGGCATACCTGCATCATGATTTCCACAGCCACATCCTTTTGGTTCTGGGCTATCTGTTACAATACTTTCTGTAGTAAGTACCATAGAAGCAATAGATGCTGCATTTTGCAAAGCACTTCTTGTTACCTTTGTTGGGTCTACAATTCCTGCTTTTTTCATATCAACATACTCTTCTTTTGCTGCATCAAATCCAACACCTACTTCTGATTTCTTTACATTATCTGCAATCACAGCTGGTTCCAGTCCACTATTTCTAGCAATTTGTTTCACTGGTTCTTCTAAAGATTGTAAAACAATTTTTGCTCCTAGTGCTTCTCCACCTTCTAATGAACTAACCAATTTTTCTACTTTTGGAATCACATTCATTAAAGCGGTTCCACCACCTGCAACAATTCCTTCTTCGACAGCTGCTTTCGTTGCTGATAAAGCATCCTCAATTCTTAACTTTTTATCCTTCATTTCTACTTCTGTGGCAGCTCCTACACCAATAACGGCTACTCCACCAGCAATTTTAGCTAATCTTTCTTGTAGTTGTTCTTTATCATAATCACTCTTAGTCTCTGTAATTTGTGCTTTGATTTGACCTACACGATCCGCAATTTGTTGCTTATCGCCAGCACCATCTACAATAATCGTGTTTTCTTTTTGTACTTTGACTTGTTTTGCCTTACCTAATTGTGCTGTCGTAGTATCTTTTAGTTCTAATCCTAAATCTGATGTAATGACTTCTGCACCTGTTAAAATAGCAATATCTTCTAACATAGCTTTTCTCTTATCACCAAATCCTGGAGCTTTTACTGCAACTACATTTAAGACACCTCTTAATTTATTAAGAATTAAAGTAGATAAAGCTTCTCCCTCAATATCATCACATACAATTAACAACTTGCCAGATTCTTGCATAATAGCTTCTAATAATGGTAATATTTCTTGTACATTACTAATTTTTTTATCGGTTAATAAAATATATGGATTATCTAATACCGCTTCCATTTTTTCTGTATCAGTTGCCATATAAGGAGATAAATATCCTTTATCAAATTGCATTCCCTCTACAACAGTTAACTCTGTATTAGAAGTTTTGGATTCTTCTATGGTAATAACACCATCTTTTGATACCTTTTCCATCGCATCGGCAATTAGATTTCCAATTTCTTCATTATTAGCTGATATACTAGCAACTCTTGCAATATCTTCTTTTCCATTAATATCAGAACTTACTTCTTTCAATCCTTCTACTGCTGTCTCTACTGCTTTGTCAATTCCTCTTTTGATCGCCATTGGATCGGCTCCTGCTGCTACATTTTTTACCCCTTCTTTAATCATGCTTTGGGCTAAAACAGTAGCTGTTGTCGTTCCATCTCCTGCTACATCATTGGTTTTTGTAGAAACTTCTTTTACTAAACGAGCTCCCATATTTTCATATTTATCTTCTAGCTCAATTTCCTTTGCTATTGTAACACCATCATTCGTAATTAAAGGTGCACCAAAACTCTTATCTAATACTACATTTCTACCTTTTGGCCCTAATGTTACTTTAACAGTGTCTGCTAATTTATTGACTCCCTCCAATAAAGATTTTCTTGCTTCTTCTCCAAATTTAATAACCTTTGCCATTTTCGATCCTTCCTTTCTTTTTATTCAATTATTATAAAATTATACTATATGATTGCCGAAAAGGTCCATACGTAACGCATATCTTATCTGTAATTTGCTTGCGCTCAAACAGCTAAGAAATCCCCATTGGCAATTTTTTATTCCACAATTGCTAAAATATCATCTTGTTTTACAATAATATATTCTGTTCCTTCATATTTCACTTCTGTTCCAGAATATTTACTTACAATTACATTATCGCCTTTTTTTACATTAACTGGTTCTATGTTTCCATCCACTTTCTCGCCTGGTCCTACTTCAATGACTTCTGCTATTTGTGGCTTTTCTTGTGCATTTCCAGCTAATATAATTCCACTTTTTGTTGTTTCTTCGCCTTCTTTCATTTTGATTAATACTCTGTTTCCTAACGGTTTAATCATTTTAAAACTCATTCCTTTCTTGAGGCAAATCTTATTTAGAAAAAACAGTTATTTCCTAAACAATACCTCTTTAAGATTTTTAGCACTCTTGCTAATCGACTGCTAATACTTTATACCCTTTTTGTTTTCTTGTCAATACCTTTTTTCAATTTTCACACAAAGTTCACAAAGCTTGTTATTATCTAATGTAATCATATCTATTATATTCATTGATTTTTAAGCTATTACTTTTTCTTGCTTTTTCTCAGTAAAGAAGTTATAATAAAAACATGAAAAAATTAATAGTAAATCAAAAATATGATGGAAAAAAATTAAATAAGTTTTTATTAGAAAATATATCAAACCTATCATCTAATCTTTTTTATAAAACACTAAGAAAAAAAGACATAAAAATAAATGGAAAAAGAGTATCTGAAAATATCACAGTTTACCAAAATGATGAAATTTTACTATATATTGCAGATAATTTGTTGGACTATAACAAAAATTTAGATGTATTTTTTGAAGATGAAAATATTTTAATTCTAAACAAACCCAATAATTTACAAGTAACTGGCGAAAACAGCTTAACAACTTACGTTCACCAACAATATAAAAACTGCAATTTTAAGCCACTGCCTTGTCATCGAATTGATCGAAATACAACTGGACTGGTTTTATTTGCTAAAAACCAAGAAACTTTATATATTTTATTGAACAAATTTAAACAACATGAAATTGAAAAACATTATTTAGCATTGGTTTATGGCATTCCAAAAAATGATTATAAAAGATGCGAAGCCTATTTATTTAAGGATCATAAAAAATCTCTTGTTTATATTTCTGATTCTTGTAAAAAAGGTTATCAAAAAATTATTACCACTTATCATGTTTTAGAAAAATATGATAATAACACTTCTTTGTTAGATGTAGAAATCGAAACTGGTAAAACACATCAAATTAGGGCTCATCTTGCTTATTTAGGATATCCTATTATTGGTGACCGGAAAATATGGTATCAATGAGATTAATAAAAAGTTTGGTAAAAAATATCAAATGCTTTGTAGTTCTGTTTTGAAGTTTAATTTTAAAACAGATAGTGGGATTTTGAATTATTTGAATGGTAAAAGTTTCGTTTTACATTTGTAATATATTTTTACTAGGACTTGCCTCTTTTTGCTTTTTAGTGTAATATAATAAAGTAATTTCCGATATTAATTTTAAGGAGGAATTTAAAATGTGTGGAATTGTAGGTTACATAGGAACGCAAAAAGCAAGCCCTATTTTAATCAATGGGCTAATCCGATTAGAATACAGAGGTTATGACTCATCTGGTATTTCAACGATTGAAAAAAATGAACTTTCGCTTATGAAAGATAAAGGAAGAGTTAAAAATTTATATAATTTAGAAGGAATCAATGATTTAAAAGGAACCATTGGAATCGCTCACACCAGATGGGCAACCCATGGAAAACCATCCCAAGAAAATTCCCATCCCCACATGGATAACAGTAAAACTTTTAGTGTAGTACATAATGGAATTATTGAAAATTACAATGAATTAAGAAACTTTTTAAAGCAGAATGGTTATACCTTTTATTCACAAACAGACACAGAGGTAATCCCTAACTTAGTACATTATTATTATAACCAAGATAAAAAATCTGATGATTTAAAATTTTTATGTGCTGTGCAAAAAGCTTGTACTGATTTAAAAGGAAGTTTTGCCATCGAAATTATTTGCAAAGACTATCCTGACAACATGATCGTAACTCGAAAAGACAGTCCACTTGTTATTGGTAAAGGAGAAAATGAAAACTATATCTCATCTGACATTCCAGCTATTCTTTCTTTTACGCGAAACTTCTACTTATTAAATGATTTAGAATTAGCTATTTTATCAAGAGATACCATCCATTTCTATGACAAGAATTTAAATCCAATCACAAAAGACACACAAACCATTGAATGGAATTCTTCAAGTGCTGAAAAAGATGGTTACGAAGATTTCATGTTAAAGGAAATCCATGAGCAACCAACTGCCATTCGAGAAACTATAGGAGCAAAATTTAATGAAGCTACCAAATGTGAATTCGATGAATTGAATTACACCAAAGATTATTTATCCCATTTAAGTAAAATCTACATTGTCGCTTGCGGTACGGCAATGCATGCTGGTTTAGCAGGAAAAAATGCACTGGAAAAACTTTGCAACATAACCACTGAAGTAGATGTCGCTTCTGAATTTAGATATCGAGATCCTTTAGTAGATGAAAAAACCTTATGTATTTTTATTTCTCAATCAGGAGAAACCGCTGATACCATAGCAGCCTTGAAACTTTGTAAAGAAAAAGGTGCCAAAACACTTGCTATTAGTAATGTCATTGGAAGTTCCATCACGAGAGAAGCAGATGACTCTATTTATACCCATGCAGGACCAGAAATAGCTGTCGCTTCTACTAAAGCCTATACTTCTCAAGTCATGCTAATTACCATACTAGCCATTTACTTTGCTGAAATATTAGAAATTAACGATGATATGATTTCTACTTTAAAAAGAGATATTTTAGAATTACCTAAAAAAATAGAAGAAACTTTAGCACTATCAGAAACCATTCAAGATTTTTCTAAAAAAGTATACCAAGAAAAAGACATCTTTTTCTTGGGTAGAGGAATTGACGAAACCGTTGCCAAAGAAGGTTCTTTGAAATTAAAAGAAATTTCCTATATTCACTCAGAAAGTTATCCTGCTGGTGAATTAAAACATGGACCAATCGCTTTAATCGAAAATGACATCACAGTGGTTAGTATTATGACAGATGAAAAACTAGTTGAAAAAACGATTAGCAATATTCAAGAAGTTATCACTCGTGGGGCAAAAACCTTAGTAATTACCAATCAAAAGGTAGATGAAAATATGTTTGATCTAACGATTAAAATTCCAGAAACCAATCCATTCATCTCCCCTATCTTGTCTATCATTCCTTTACAATTATTCGCTTATTATATTTCAAAAGAAAAAGGATTAGATGTGGATAAACCAAGAAATTTGGCTAAGTCTGTAACAGTTGAATAACAAAATAATTAAAAAAGCTCTTAGTAGTAACCATACTGCTAAGAGCTTTCTTAAATTTTTAATTCTATAAGAAAAGAATACCCTTCCGAGTATTCTTCCCCCCACTATTGACATTTCATCAATAAGTTTTTCAAAACGAACTCTGGATCTTGCCCACTGAATTTTATTACCAGTACGCTTATACATACCAAAGCACATACACCACTAAGTAGTTTCATCTCTGCATTCCAGATGCGATTACTTTCGCGTGTTCTTGCATCATATGCACCCTCCTCAATCTTTCTCCCCAAATAGGAAAAAAGTATTGCTAGTAAAAAGCTTATTGCACTCAAATAATGAATGCTTACCAAGCCTATAGTTACTCCAATTACCATTACTAATAAAATCCGTTCCTTCATGTTAATTCATACCTCCATTCGTCTTTGTTTTGTTACAAAAAAGTAACAATATTATTTAATTATTGTGCTATTATTATTATACTATAATTTTACTTTAAAGTCAAAAATTGATTTTTTACCCTATCAATAATTTCACAACAACTAGGCAAACCGCTCCAGGTAGTCCCAACAATCCGAATTAATATACTCGTAAAAAAATTCAGGCCAATATGAAATCCAAAATTCGCACCCACTAAATTAATCACAAAAATACAAATGCCACCTAAAATAGAATTAAACACCAATTTTAATATTTTCTTTAATGGCAAAATAAAAATTCTCCCAAATATAAAAATAAAGCAAATACAAGCTAAATAAGTAATAATATTCGTATTCATAATACAATCAACTCCAAAAAACATACAAATGTAATTATTTCCATTACCATTTGTATGTTAAACATTGGACAAATATTACTGATTAAATCTTATCCCTTTAACCAGCTTCCTCATCATAAGAAGAAAATCGCATACCATGAATCATGTCAACTTGTATTCCCTTTGTTTTTGCCAGTTTAATCAAATAATCTAACTTTTCCTGATTTGACTTAATTTGATAGGTATAATAATCAATCAATTCACCTTGTGCGTATTCAAAATTGCAATTAGCCACTTTTAACTCTTCTCTCGTTTTTATAATTGCCTTTACTAATTCCGTTTCCTTTTCAATCTCTGTTTTCTCGATAATTTTTTCTTCCCTTACATAATACTCATCTTTCATACAAAACTCCTTTTTTCATCATTGCCATTATTATATTCACGAACTTTATTTTTATTCATTAAATTCAATTTATTTGCCGAAACCCCTTGTTTTTTTCGCTATTTTGTAGGATAATATATATGTATGATTATAATTTAGAAAGGACTCTTTTGGATGAAATATATAGACAAATTTTTAAAATATTTAAATACAGATAGAAATACATTTGCTACTTATGCCCTAACATTAATGACAGCTTATGTTGTAGTTGATAGAGTAGTAGAAATGCTATTTATGGTATTTACAGGTGCTTCCTATTCTTATTGGGGACCTATTCAATATACTTTTGCTTTAGCTTGTCCTTGTTTTGCCCTTGCTTTTTGTCCCACCTCAAAATTTGCTAAAACAAAAGGATATAAAATAACATTATTTTACACTTTCTCAGCTGCCTTTTACGTTGTTGCCATTTCTATGTTTACCCAATGGCTTAACCAAGGAGCTTGGCTATTATTACTATCCGTTCCCAATTATACAGAATTAATTACCGAATTTTCCGATTTAGTAACACCAGCATTTGTCAGTCTTTCTTTATATTTGCCACTCGTTACTGTATACCCCTTCTTCAAATGGGTTTACTTTAAAGTCAAAGACGATCCGCTTAAACAACGTTCCCTTTGGGACTTCCGAGGCATTGATTTATCCGATCAAAAAGCAGGACATGGGCCATATACTTGCGAAGTATATGTATGCGTTGATGATGATTTCAATAGAAAAGTATTTATGCCAGAAACCTCCCGATATCAATCCTTATTTGTTTGTGGTGGTTCTGGAACAGGAAAAACCTCTTTAATTTATGAACCATTAATAGCAAAAGATATTGAAAGAAAAGCTTTCTTCCGAGAAGCTTCCAAAGAGCTAGGAATTACTGCTTTAAAAACTGGAATTGCCGCTTTAAATAAACCTTATGACAATGAATATCTTAACAAAAACTTTAACCTAAACATGTTAACACCAATTCCTGAAAAAGAAAAAATATATAACACTTATTTAAAGAAAATGATTTTAGGTTCTATCAATGGAGAAACCGTTTATCGAAATTTAGGTCTTACCTTAATGGCACCTGATGAAGAAGTAATTGATCACATGATTGATGTTTGTAAAAACTTTGGTGTTGATTATAACGTTATTGACCCATCTGATAGTAATTCCATTGGACTAAATCCATTTGTATACGATGAACCAGATAAAATTGCAGTTATGATAACTGCTGTATTAAAAGCTATGTTTTTAGCTTCCCGTGATGATCCAGAAGAAGCTTATAGAGGAGATGTCGCAACACAAGCCATTGAAAATGTCACCATTTTACTAAAAGAAATGTATCCAAGAATGAATGCAGGAGCCCTTCCTAATATGGAAGATTTACTAAAACTTTTTACCAATTTTGAACTCATAGAAAAAATGTGTGAAATCATGGCACATGATGAAAACTTAAAAGAGAAATATGCTATACAACTCACTTATTTTAGAAAAAACTTTTATCAAAATGCACCAGGAAAAGAAGAAATGGAAAAATACCTATATACCTCTGTCAGCCAATTAGATAATTTACTAAGAATTCCTGGTATTAAGCCAATTTTATGTAACAGACATTCAAATGTAAACTTTGATGAATTTTTAGAAAAAGGAGAAGTAACCTTTATTTGCACTCGACGTGGAGATTTAGGTGCAGCAGGACATAAAGCTTTTGGATTATTCTATTTAATTTCTATGCAAGATGCTGTCCTAAGACGACCTGGCATAGAAGCAACTCGTATTCCTCATTTCTTGTATATTGATGAATTTGCTGATTTTGTTTGTAGAGCAACAGAGCCAATGTTTACTTTATACAGAAAATTTAAAGTAGCCACCACTATATCTGTACAAAGTTTATCACAATTAGAAGTTCATGGACAAAAAGAAAATTATAGAGCACTTATTTTATCTAATTGTGCAAACAAAATATTTACAGGAAATGCTGACTATAACGAACTTGAATGGTGGGAAAAAGAAATAGGATCACACAGAGAATGGGTATATTCTAATAGCATCGATACCTCAAAGCTAGAGTATGACCCTAAATATGGAAACGTTTCTTGGAGTTATGTTCCTAACATAAAAGCAGGAAAATTAGGTGCTTTAACCTTAGGAAAATGTGCTTATAAAATTAAAGGTGTAAAAGGACGTTTGCAAGGTGGAACTGGAAAATTTGAATTTTTACAAGCCAAATATAAAGAGCCACAAAAAATAAAAAATTATGATTTTAGTAAATACACAAATGGTGCTACATCTTTAGAAGATAATGACATGCCAAAAAAGAAGTTTGACTTTAAAAATGTTGACTTTATGGATGAAAATGATGAATTTAATCCTGTACAAACTGACATAACAGATTCTAAGTATTTATTTGACAATCAAGATGCTATTGTCGTTAATTTTAAAAAGGGGCGACCAAATAACACTTAATTCAATCATAAATTGATAAAACAGAAATAAAAAAAGAATAAGATTTTCTTGTAATGGATTACCTAGAAAATCTTATTTTTTCTATTACATATGAATTCCTATTAATTCCATAATAATACCTGTCATTACACCAATACCATATAATAAAATCATGATTTTAAAATTCTCTTTTATCCCTTTATTCATTTTAAATAACACAGCAAGTCCTACTCCTGCCCCTACTAATAACCCAGCTATTACAGTTGCAAGTGATATAACATTTTCCAAATACATTTGCGTTAAAATAACAGAAGCTGCACAATTCGGAATCAATCCTATAATTCCCGCTATTGCTGGCCCTAAAATTGGCTGATTTTGCAAAAATCCTGAAATTTGATCTTCTCCTATCAAATGAATACCTATATTAATCAAAATGGTAACTAATAAAATAAATAGAAAAATATTTACAGTATGTTTAAAAGCAGACTTTACAATTCCATGCTCACAATGACAATGTTCTTTCTCACATAAATCGATAATCTTTTCTTTCTCTTCATCTTTGTGTTTTAACCTCATCACAAAATCAACCACAAAACCAGCTATCATTCCCACTACAAATTTAATCCCTAATATCGTTAAAATCGTTGTAATTGGCACTGCTTCTGACAAGAAAATGGGTAACATTTCATCTGATGTAGAAAGATACACTGCAATTAAAGTTCCCAGTGTAATCACTCTGGCAGCATACAAATTTGTTGCTGAAACAGAAAATCCACATTGTGGAAACACACCTAATACACTTCCTATAAGAGGTCCATATTTACCTGATTTCTTTATTGTTTCCTTTGTCTTTTCCTTTGTTTTATGTTCTATATATTCCATTACCAAATAGGTTACAAATAGAAATGGAACTAATTTCACACTATCAATCATTGCATCTAATAATACATCTACCATGTTTCATTTTTCCCCTTCACTTACTTTATTTTCCTATCATAGCACAAAAATCCTATTTTGGCAACGGGAACATTCTTGGGAAATCTACTCAAAAAAGGAGAAAACATGCCCCTATGTTCCAAAAATGAGACAAGGAGTGTCCTCTAGTCCCGAAAAACAAAATTTTAAAGAACACCCCTCTATCCTCTCATCTTCTTCTACAACATCCACATGCATTTGTTGCGTTTGTATTATTATTATTATTATTTGAGTTTGGAATAATATTAATTCTAGCACTCAATCCATCTGCATTGGTTATTTGATATGTGCATCCATTATCACTTTGATTACAGCCACAGTTTGAATTTCCATCTGATAGGTTGCTAACTGTTAATAGATTATTATTATTCTCATTTTGGTTACAACCACATGAATTCTCTCTTCTACAGCTACAACCGCATCTACATTCATTTGCAATTCTACTTAGAAGCCTACACAATGCACAAGTAAGAAATGCCGTAATAAAACTAATAATAGCATACACAATAGCAGCAACTAAAAAGTTTAAGTTATTCACAACAAATGTAACAATTAGAAAAATGGCAAATATAATAGCAGCAACTAAAGCAGGACATTTTAAAATTCTTTGCAAAGCAATTGAAATAATGATAACTGCAATTGGTAATGCAAAAAATATAAGTAAAGTATTCATAGCTTCTCTCCTTTTCATTTTTCTATATTTTATGCATTACTATTTTTTTTGTTAAAATGTTGCTCTTTCATATTCCACTCTTACTAAATATAACCCTTGCGGTGGTAGTGTCTTCCCTGCTCTTTCTCTTTTTTTGTCTTCTATTATAGAGGGAATTTCCTCTGGTTGTATATTCCCCAATCCCACTTCTACTAAAGTTCCTGCAATAATTCGTACCATATTATATAAAAACCCATTACCTGTTAATTCGATCCATATTCTATCCTTGTCTTTTTCTATAATTTCTGCTTGGTCGATCCTTCTTACACTACTTTTCGCACTAGTGCCACTTGCTCGAAAAGCTTTAAAATCATGTTCCCCTATAAAATATTGAATAGCTTGTTTCATTTTATCAAGATCCAATTTCATAGGAATATGCGTTTCTAAATTTCGATAAATAGCCGTTCCTAGCTTTGAATTGTTAATAATATATCGATATGTTTTTCTTTTACAAGAAAGTCGACTATGAAACGTCTCTTCCACTTCTTCTGCTGATTGTATGATAATTGATTTTTTTAGATTACTATTAATCGCTATGGCAAATTTCTCAATTGGAATATTAGAATTGGTTTTAAAATTTGCTACTTGCCCAAGAGCATGCACCCCTCGATCTGTTCTTCCAGAAGCCGTTAATTCGACTTGTTCCCCTGTTATTTGTTCAATTGCTTTTTCGATCGTTCCTTGTATATTTAATTTATTAGGTTGCTTTTGCCAACCATGAAATTCTTTCCCATCGTATTCAATTGTCAACTTTATATTTCTCATCCCTTTTCCCTTCCCAAAATCAGTTCCTATATAACAACAAAGTCGCTATATTGGCGACTTTATTATTTATTCTCTTGATTTTCTTCTCGTTTCTTTTCTTTTTTCAAATTTTCTTTTATCTTCTTCAAAGTATTTTTTCTCTCTTTTTTCTCAGTTGTAAATCTTTTTGTTACCATATTACTAATCAAAATTTTCTTTAAAACATCTTCTCTTACATCAGCAATCAAAGTTCCATCTTTTGCCACTGATATTTTGCCAGTTTCCTCTGAAACTACCACTACAATACTATCAGACTCTTTCGATATTCCAATTGCGGCCCTATGTCTAGTTCCTAATTCTTTAGCAATATCCTTATCATCAGCTAATGGTAACACACATGCAGCAGCTGCAATCTTATTTCCTGCTATAATAGCTGCCCCATCATGTAAAGGTGTTTTAGGTTCAAATATGTTTACCAATAATTGTGGCGAAACTTCTGCATCCATTGGTATTCCTGTTGCTATAATATCTTGTATTTTAATATCCCTTTCTATTACCATTAACGCACCTGTTTTCGCCTTAGAAAGCTCAGTTGCTGCAATCACTATTTTATAAATATCTTCCTTTGTCTTGGTTGAAACATCTTTGTCTATGCCAAAAAATTTAGTTAATTTATTCGTTCCTAATTGTTCTAATCCTCTTCTTAACTCTGGTTGAAAAATAACAATAATAGCAATCACACCCAAATTCATGATCCCTGTTAAAATCCAATTTAGAATTTTTAGATTTAAGAGTCCACTTACCCAAGTTGCAATGATAAAAAGTGCAATTCCCTTGATTAATTGCCATGCCCTAGAACCCTTTACTACTTTGAAAAAGCAATATAATAAAAATATTACAATCGCTAGATCCAATATTAATGTAACTAATTCAAATGGATTTTCTTGTAATGATTTAATATAGGACATAATATTGTCTTTATAAAAATTTTCCCAATTCATTCCTAAATTTATTACCACTTGTTTCTCCTTTTCTTACTTCACTTGTTTTCATGTTATTTAAAACGATTGAAAAATGCCAAATCGTAGTCTTTTTAATTACGCCATAAGTGCGTAAACAAGAGTAATACCTGTTCCAGCTACCATTAAAAGAGCTAAAATTCCTGCCATAATTTTAACAAAAATTTGTCCTTTATCATATTGTCTTTTTGTTGTTTTTACTTTTTCTTCTTTCTTTTTCATTTGCTTCCGTCCTTTCTTCTCCTTCTACACTAATTATAATTATATCATATCTTGTCAAATTTTCAATTGTTTCCTAGCAAATTCCAAAATTTTCTATAAAAAAATCCAATGGTATATGTACCCATCGGACTTTTTGATTAATCAGTTGTTCCTGTACCATCAAATGGTATGAATTTATTAACTACACTTTCTGGTTTTACTTCATCTGCTCTAAACATCATAAATGATGTATTTATTTTTGTTTCCACTAATTGTTCTACCTCATCTTGTGAAGCATGCTCTGCCAATACTAATTCACTCACTAATATCTGTTTTGCATTGTTTAGCATTTTCTTTTCCCCAGTTGATAATCCTTTTTCTTTTTGTTTAAAACTCAAGTTTCTAACCACATCAGCTACTTCATAGATGTCTCCACTTTTCATTTTATCCATATTATCTCTATATCTCTTATTCCAGTTTTTATCCATTTCTGTTTCGTCTTTCTCTAGTATTCCAATTACTTTATCTGCTGAACTTTTATCTATGATGTTTCTTACCCCTACTGTTTCTGCCTTTGCTGTTGGTATCATTACTTTTACTTCTCCAGGCATTTTTAATATGTAATAAGATTGTTTCTCTCCTAAAATATCTTTTTCTTCTATTGAATCTATTACTCCTGCCCCGTGCATTGGGTATACAATTTTATCTCCTACATTAAACATGTAAGCCAACTCCTCTCAGCATTTTGATATATTCGGCGAAAAAAAGATAATAAAGCTATGTAAATAGTCATGGTATTTAATAACTTTATTGGATTTTTTAACCATATCTATTATACAACAAAAAAAGGGAAAAGTCAAAGCCTTCCCCTTTATTTTTTTATGTATATTATGCCTCTATCCCTGTGTTTTCTAAGTGAAAATTTTTTTAATTTTTTTTGCTTGCCATTAAAAATTTCTGTTGTAATTTTATTGATTCGTTGACCCAAAACCACCTATTCTTTCCCCTTGCGCCTCATCATCATCTGCCACTAAATACTTTTGAAAAATAGCCTGTCCAATTGCCTCTCCTTTTTTTATCGTAATATCTTCTTCTTTGATATTATAAAACGCAAACATAACATGTCCATCATTATCTGGATTTCCATAATAATCTTTATCAATAACTCCCACACTATTAGCCATAATCAATCCCTTTTTCTTAGGATTAGAACTTCTGTTATATAACAACATAACTTCATCATCTTGCATATAAGCCTTTAACCCTGTCTTTACTAAAGTAGGATTCATTCCATTTTTAAAACTTGGTATCACTACATCTTCTGCTGCTTCTATATCATATCCAGCTGAATATTTAGTTTTTCTAATTGGTAAATTGATTTGTTGATCTTCAAATCCCTTTGCTATTTCAAATCCTCTTAATTTTTCCATTTTTATCTCATTCCTTCCTCAAGGCACAACTATTTTTCAATATTGCCTCTTTGTCGTACTTGGGACATTTCCATTAGCACCTATTAACTACTAGTCATTTCCCTCTACGTTTTCCTTATTTTTTCATAAAATAAAACAATTGTCAAGAGGGTAGAAATAGAACCTATCTTTATTTTTACATTCTTGTTCGGTTAAATATATTTGAACATAGGTATCATTTTTTTATTCGATAATATACATTTATGTATCTTCATTTCTTATCACCTATTTAATTGTTATTCTTATTAGCTTTTTTGCTTTTTCTATTTTTTATATTGTTATATGCTATCTTTACATAAGCAATTATTATTTCTTTCTTTTAATAGTTTTTTATACTTAATTTTTTAATGTTTTTTTATGTTTCTTGTATTACTCTTAATCTTAGTTTATTATTTATATCCTTTTTTTGTTAGAATTCATTTTATCCGATCTTTTTAATACTCTATTATATTTACCATATTTAACTAAATTTTATAGAAAATGTTGCTTTTTTATTATTTTATGATAAAATATTGATAATAGATAATATATGTTATTATTCTGTCTTATATAAATGCCATTTACTAATACTATCTAAAAAATTAGTGCTGTATAAATATATAAAAAGGAGGTGTTTAGTTTGAAAAGATTAAATATAATATTGTTAATAATAATCATTATATTAGCTATTGTTTTAGGATTTATGACATATTATATGTTCTATTGGAAAAATGGATACTTAAATGCTTCAAATACAATGGTGGAAATTTTTGAAACTTTAGAAGATGCTGGTGTAAAAATTCAAAGTATAGATAATGGACCAAGTCAAGTTATAATAAAACAAAAAAATAAAATTATAATGGAAGAAACAAACTAACTAAAAATGTAGAAAATTAAAAACCATTTGTCTAAAATGATAAATGGTTTTAATACTATATCAAATATTAAATAATTGTTAAGAATAAGATGTCCTACAGTGTAGGACATCTTAACTTCTTCTTGCTTAATTGTCTTGGTAAACAAATTACGTAGTTACTGTTTCGCGAATACTACTTAAGCTTGTCGGATATAAATAGTACCGCTACCCGTTTGGGTTCTAGCCTGGATTTTATAGACATTGCTTCCACACCAGAACGTCCTATTACCTTGTCCAGCTACAGCCCCATTTTCTGACCATACAACATTACCGTTCCTATCAAGCATACGGATGTCCGTCGGAGAAACTTGCCAACCAATCATACCAGTGTTCATGCACTTGATATAAACATTGCAGTTAAAACCAGTTGTAGAAGTAGCAACTGTTTTCCAACTTGTTGTGATGACAGTACCATTCTGAAAGCTGTTGGAATACGTTGAAATTCCTCCATCGATATCATTAGATACGATAGCATCATTTGGTTCCGCACCAGATACTTCGGCTGCCTGTGTTAGCATAGAACTACTTAAAAGCAGTGCTAATGCAAGAGTAGATGTAATTGCTGACTTGAGAATGTGCTTCATAATAAATGCTCCTTTCAAAATAGCATTTACCAAGACAAATCAAGCAAAAGAAACGTTACTACTAAAGAATAAACTATAGTCCTTTCTGTTAGTAATAACAATATTTCTGTAAAGAAATATCTATAATAGGATACCATATTCCACATTATTTTTCAATAATTTTTGAGCACAAAGTCGTTGGTACTCTAAGCCTTTGTCGTTTTTAGTCGAAAGATGTCAAATATTATTACTGTCATAACTTGTTTATAAATTTCATTATATTGTTTGTTTTAATTAGTTCAATTTATTCTCACTTATAAACTCAAATTTTATTTTTTCTTTCTTCTAAATTTAAATAAACTACACCCGACGCAAGCGTCGGGGTATTTGGATTTGCCCTACGCT
>CANONT010000034.1 GCA_947567695.1 uncultured Clostridium sp. | reverse complement strand
AGCTTCTTGTGGAGTTTTTCTTTGAACTTACTTCGTTTAATTTCTTATTCATTTGTAGATTAGTTTTAAACTAATCTATATTTTTTTGGAAAAAAAGAATTTATTATAGTAAACAAGAGTATTGACAATAATTTTTTAATTTTCTAGACTTAAATTAGTAAGTACTTACAAGAAATTTTAAAGGAGAGAAAATTAAAAATGTATCATGGAAGATTTAAAGGAACTCATTATAACGCAGGTTATAAATGGGGAGAATTATTATATAAGAATAACAATGTTATAAGTAATAAACATACTTTTATTATTACAGAAGAAAGAAAAAACTTTGCAAAACAATGCTTACCTATTTACGAAAAATATTATCCAGAGATTTTAGAAGAAATCAAGGGCATTGCAGAAGGACAAAAAAGTTCTTATGAAGATTTATATACTTTTCTATTAAGTATGTACTGCTTTGAATTTGATAATCATTGTACTTGTCTAGCAATGAAAAATGAAAATAAGATAATCTTTGGAAGAAACAGCGATTTTTTAGTAAGTATAGAAAATTTATATATGAACTGTTTATACAAATTAGAAAATAGCTATGCTTTTAATGGAAATACAACTGCTTTTGTAGAAATGGAAGATGGAATAAACGAGTATGGATTAGCCATTGGTTTGACTTTTATATACCCTACAATAAAAAAAGCAGGATTTAATAGTGGTATGTTAGTAAGATATTTACTTGAAAAATGTAAAACTACTAATGAAGCAATAGAAATATTAAAAACTTTACCAATAGCTTCACAACAAACTTTAACTATTGCAGATAGTATAGGAAATATTGTAATTGCAGAGTGTAACGCAGAAAATATAGAAATAATAAAACCTAATCAAGATGGAAATTTTGTAACAACAGCTAATGAATTTACTTCAAATAGTATGAAAGAATATAATAATTATAATGTAGATAATTGGAGAGCAGAGGAAAGATATATTACTTCATATAATACTTTAAAAGAAAATAACAATAATTTTTCTATCGAATTAACAAAAGATATTTTATTAGGCAAATATGGTTTTATGTGCCAATATGATAGAAAAACAAATGCAGATACAGTTTGGTCTGTAATATATGATATTAAAAATAAGAAAATTTATAGGGCTGAAGGAAATCCAAGTAGAAAACAATTTAAGGAAGATACAAGATTAAAATTTATTTAAAAATAAATAATAACATTTTATTAAAGTACTCTCAATTTGATAGAGCAAAGCATTTATATTACAATATTTAAAGTCATATAGGATTATATAAAATTATTGTAAAACATTACAGATTATGGTATTATATAAATAGATTAAATTAAAAGGATGTGATTTATTTGCCTGAAATAAGTAGATTTCAAGGAATGGTTATAAAATTAATATTTTTGGATAATGATAAACATCATAAGCCACATGTTCATGTTTATTATGGAGAATATGAAGCATCTGTTGGGTTAGATGGAGAATTATTAAGTGGTTCTATACCTTTAAAGAAGTTAAAACTATTACAAGCTTGGATGATTTTACATGAAGATGAATTATATAAAGCTTGGAATAATGCTGTTCAAGGTTTACCATTTGAAGATATTAAACCATTAGATTAGGAGGTTTAAAATGTATATTAAAGATGATATAGTATATGCTGACAACTCTAATTCTGAAAACATTAAAGTTGAAGAAATAAAAATTATAACTGACCTATGTATGTTAGTTACTTTTAATAATGGAGAAAAAAGAATTTTTGATGCTAAAAAAATATTGAATTATCCAGTTTATGAATCTTTAAAAGATTATGAGATATTTAAAAAAGCTTATGTAGAACATGGCGTTATTATATGGGAAAATGGTAAAATAGATATATCACCAGAAATGATATATAATAATAGCTATGTATATGAACAAGAAAATGTTATTTAAGATTATTCATTATTATAATTTTTGTTAGATTTATTGTTAGAATAACAAATTAAAATTCCAGTAATATTGCGATTTTAAAGATATTAGCGAGGTTCACCTCGACCATAGCAAAAATCTCTGTAAGTATTGATATTGGATATTACAGAGATTTTTATTTGTTTTTGTAATGCAATAGAGGGTTAATTAGATTTCTTTAATTCACTTTCAATAAATTCTTTAAAAATAGATGTATAAATGTCATCAGCAATAGAAGAACCTTCTACATGTCCAACTAAGTATTTAATATTTTTCATTCAATCTTTTTAACCATGCATTTATTTCATAAAGACGAGAAGAGGGCAAATAAGATGACACAAACCGAGCTAGAGTGCATTATTTTAATGTAACTATATAAAACATCTTTTCATAATTTTTAAAATAATATACAAAATCATTTATCATCCAGATCATAAACCTCCAAATCCTTAAAAGCAGGATCATACAAATTTTTACCTTGATAATCAAAACGAGAGCCGTGACAAGGGCAATCCCAAGTTTTATCCACATCATTCCAAGAAAGCAAACAACCTAGATGTGTACACATAGGTTTAACAGCAAAAATTTTTCCTTCAGGACTTTTATAAATACCAACTTTTTCATGATTAATTTCAATAATACTGCCAGAATCAGTTTGAATTTCATCAAAAGATATATTGGCAGACTTAAATTTATCTAAAACCAAAGAATTCGTAGATTGGACTAACATATTTTTCATTTCATCTCTATTCTTAATCGGTTTTAAACGCGAAGGTCTAAACAAATCAGCGTATTTATTTTCTTTCTCGCAAATATCGTCTACAACTATATTAGCAGCAACATTTGATAAAGTCATACCCCATTTTTTAAAACCAGTACCTACAAATACATTAGGCATGGTAGAAGAATAGGAACCAATATAAGGAATTTTATCAAGAGAAATACAATCTCTTGTATTCCAACGGTATAGAACTTCACAATCAGGATAAAATTTCTTAGCTTCTTGCTGTAAAATGCCATAAGTATCTTGATAACAAGAAGGTTGACCAGTTTTATGATCACCACCACCAATTAACAGTAATTCTTTTCCCTTATATTTAGCCGTTCGAAAAGAAAAAATAGGATTGGTATCATTAATATACATACCATTAAAAAGCGTTTTCTTTGGATCTACTGCAATAATATAAGAAGTGGATTGATACATTTTAAGAAAATACATACCAGGGAAATTGATAAAAGGATAATGAGTAGCCACGATTACGAACTTACTTTTAACAGAAGCATCATTGGTAGAAATAAGATAAGTATAATTCATACTTTCTTCTACATTGGTAACCGTAGTACCTGTAAAAATCTTGCCATCATGAGAAGTAATCGATTTGCATAAGCCGTCCAAATATTTTAAAGGGTGAAATTGTGCCTGATTTTTAAAGCAAATAGCTCCTTCAATGGCAAAAGGAAGCCCTACTTTTGTAACAAATTCACAAGGAAAGCCAAGAGACTCCACAGCAGAGACTTCTTTTTTGATCCTACCTAATTCCGATTTTTTAGTAGTATAGACATAACTATTTTGATAAGTAAAATCACATTTAATTTTTTCTTGATCAATAATTTGTTTTATATTTTCAATTGCTTTTTCATTTGCTTCTAAATAATGAGAAGCAAATTTCTTTCCATAAGAATTAATTAAATAATCATAAAATAAGCTATGTTGACTAGTGATTTTAGCAGTCGTATGCCCTGTCGTTTTTTCACCTATATCATCTTTTTCTAAGACGGCTACTTTAAAACCTAAATTACTTAAATAATAAGCACAAGTAAGTCCAAAAATCCCAGCACCAATAATACATACATCAGCTTCTATATCATGAGAAAGTGCTGGAAATGTATTTGTTTTTTTGTCAGAATCTAACCATAAAGAATTCATTTTGTACCTCCTAAAATTAGTATAACCAATTTTTAGGAATAAATTATAAAAAAACTGGAAAAATAGATAATATTATGATAGTATAAATGTGAAATCATTTTCAAAAAAGAGAAAGGAAGGATAAAGATGGGAGAAGAACGAAAGAAAGAGCTTTTTCATGAAAAGGAGAATGGCTGGGAGAAGGCGGACGAAGCTAAGAAAAATGAAATTTTTAAATTGTCTAAAAATTATATGGATTTTTTAAATGTAGCTAAAACAGAAAGGGAATTTATAAAACAAGCTAGGAAATTAGCAGATAGTCATGGATATAGAGACATTATAGAATTCCAAACATTAAAACCAGGGGATAAAGTATATTTTGTTAATCGAGAAAAAAGCATGTACTTGGCAATCATAGGAGAGGAAAGCATGGATAATGGAATGCATATTATAGGTTCTCATGTGGATTCACCAAGGTTAGACTTAAAGCCAAATCCATTATACGAAGATACTGGTTTTGCTTATTTTAAAACACATTATTATGGTGGTATTAAAAAATATCAATGGACAACCATTCCTTTGAGTATTCATGGTGTTATTGTAAAAACAAATGGAGAGAAAATAGAGGTTACAATCGGGGAAGACGAAAAGGATCCAATCTTTACGATTACGGATCTATTGCCACACTTAGCTCAAGAGCAAATGGAGAGAAAATTAAAAAATGGAATTGAAGGAGAAGATTTAAATTTATTAATTGGAAGTATTCCTTATCAAGATGAAAAAGTGACAGAAAAAGTGAAATTAAATATTTTGGATATTTTAAATCAAAAATATGGTATCACAGAAGTAGATTTTACAAGCTCAGAATTAGAGTTGGTACCAGCATTTAGGGCAAGAAGTCTAGGATTTGACGAAAGTATGGTAGCAGCTTATGGCCAAGATGATAAAGTATGTGCTTATACTTCACTGGCTGCTATGATGGAATTAGAACATGTAAAAAACACAGCTGTTTGTATTTTATCTGACAAAGAAGAAATCGGAAGTATGGGAAATACAGGAATGGAATCGCATATGTTTGACTTCTTCATTTCAGAAATTTTAAATAAATTACAGGTAAATAGACCAAATTTATTAGATAAAGTATTTTGCTTCTCAAAAATGTTGTCTTCTGATGTGGATGCTGGATTTGATCCAATTTATGCTTCTGTATCAGATAAAACAAATGCTGGATTTTTAGGAAAAGGAATTGCTTTAGTGAAATATACAGGAGCAAGAGGAAAATCAGGTGCTTCTGATGCCAATGCAGAATATGTGGCTTGGGTAAGAAATGTATTACAAAAAAATGATATTCAATATCAATTAACAGAATTAGGGAAAGTAGATATTGGTGGAGGAGGAACTATTGCCTACATTTTAGCAAATAAAGGAACCGATGTAATTGATTGCGGTGTTCCTGTACTATCGATGCATGCACCTTATGAAGTAACAAGTAAATATGATATTTATTCTGCTTATGAAACTTACAAAGCTTTTTGGAAAGAATAAAAGTAAAATGTCCCCATTCGTTCCAGGATGAAATGGGGACATTCTTGATAGATTGCTTCCAAAATGCCAAAAAATGCCAAGAGATTCAATTCTTTTGGCATTTTATATTAATCTAAATTTTTTAATAAATCAATCATAGCATTGATAAAGTCTTTTTTCTCATCAGATAGAGAATACAGTTTTTCTGAAATTTCTATATTTTTTTTAGCTTCTTGATCCAAAATAAAAGGAGCATAGATCGTATTAGGTGTAATACCCAAAATATTCATATAGTTAATTAAAGTTTGTGTTTTTATACCATTATTTCCATTTTCGATTCTTGAAATATATTTTAGAGATATTCCTAATTTTTCCGATAATTGTTCTTGCGTTAATTTATTTTTAATACGAAAATCTCGCAATATTTTACCAAAATTTTTGTCAATATCAGATTTTGAAATAGAATCCATTTTGAACCTCCACACAATCCAAACTATCATCAATAGTATAACAAGTCCTATAAAAATGTTGAACACATTAACACTGCAATAGTTTTTGCATAAAAAGATAGTAAAAATTTCAAAAATACTTGAATTTACAAGTTAAATGTGATATTATGGGCAAAAAGATTGTGACACTATTAGTGTTACCTGCGTAAATAAAATCTATTCTTGAAATATAAAAAATTAAGAAAAAAAGGGATGTAGGAATATGATAGAGAATGAAAAATATATAACTTTTTTGAAACAAATTATATCTTGTATTAGTCATGGAGATTATTATTCCGTAAAAGAATTATCTCAGCTAGAGTTAGATAAAATGAAAAAAGAAGTAAAAGAACATGAAAACTCAAACTAATATGGCAAAATAAGCAAGCTATGCTAAAAATCTCCATTGATTTTAGGAAATCCACCATCTATAATAGGATTAGAGGTGGATTTTATGCGAATTTTTACATGTCAAGGAGATAAGTTATTAAAAAAAGAATTAAAAAAGGATTTTAACTTTTTTTTGAAAGAAGCTAACACCAATCAAAATAGTAAAGGTTATGGATTAATTCGTGACAAAACAAATTTGTCACCTGAAGTTGCTAGTATTGCCTCTGTTGGTTATGGACTAGCAGCTTTAGTAATTGGGGTAGAAAGAAAGTGGATGTGTTTTGAGAAAGCCTATGATAGAGCTAATAAAACATTAGACACTTTTTTACACAATGTAGAATCAATACATGGCTTTTTTTATCATTTTATTCATATGGAAACAACCAAAAGAGTTTGGAATTGTGAAGTCTCTATTATTGATACTGCCATTTTTATTTGTGGTGCTATTTTAGCAGGAGAATACTTTAAAGGTGAAGTAAAAGAAAAAGCAGAACAACTTTATCGCAATGTAAATTGGAATTGGTATTTGAATAAAGCTACCAATCAATTTTATATGGGATATTCGCCAGAAAAAGGTTTTTTTGGACATTGGGATATGTATGCAGAACAATTAATGTTATACGTTTTAGCAGTTGCTTCACCGACCTTTCCAGTCAATTCAAGTACATACGATGATTTTAAAAAGCCAGTAGCAGATTATGGAGAAATTAAAAATATTATCTATACTTATGGTGGAACTTTATTTACCTATCAATATTCTCATGCGTGGATTGATTTTAGAAGAAGAAAAGATAAAAACGGAATTGATTGGTTTGAAAATTCAATTAAAGCAACTTTAGCCAATAGGAAATACTGCATAGAAAATAGCCAAAAATGTCAAACGTATGGAGAAAATTCTTGGGGATTAACACCATGCATTGGTCCAAAAGGATATTCAGGGGAATTTGGAGCGAAGCCAGCACTAAGTAAATTAGAAGGAAATGATGGAACGATTTCACCTAGTGGTGCTACTGGATCCATTGTATTTACACCAGAACTTTCTATCAAAGCGTTAGAACATTATTATAATCACTTTCCTAAGTTTTGGGGAAAATATGGTTTAAAGGATGCTTACAATTTAGAAGGGGCAAAACCATGGTATGCAAAAGAGTATATCGGCATTGATAAAGGAATTTCTATGATTATGATCGAAAATTATCTAACAGGTTTAATCTGGAAACATTTTATGGAGAATCAGTATGTCTTGCAAGGATTAGAACAATTAGATATTACGTTAAAAAGTAGTAGTCTATGTGATGTTACAGAATAAAAGATTAGTATATAAGCAAACTAAAGTAAAAGGTGGGAAAGTATGAAAAAAGAAAAATTATTAGATTTATTAAATCAAATGACCTTAGAAGAAAAAATAAGTCAATTAGTGCAAGTAGCAGGTGAAATATTTTTAATGGACGATATTGATACAACAACAGGACCATTAAAAGATCTGGAGCTATCCAATGAAATGTTATACAACGTAGGTTCTATTTTAAATGTGGTAGGAAGTGAAAAAATTAGGAAAATACAAGATGAATATTTGTCAAAAAATAGATTAAAAATACCACTTTTATTTATGGCAGATGTTATCAATGGCTATAGAACCGTTTTCCCTATTCCTCTTGCACAAGGTTGTTCATGGAGTGAAAAAGTAATTTACGATTGTACAAAAGTATCGATCAAAGAAGCGGGAGCTAGTCGGAGCCAATGTCAACTTCTCGCCAATGGTTGATCTTGTAAGAGACCCAAGATGGGGAAGAGTTATGGAATCAGTAGGAGGAGAGGATCCCTATTTGGGTCAAGTATTTGCTAAGACCATGATAGAAGCTTATCAAGGAGAAGATATTTCTAAACTAGGAAATGCAGCAGCTTGCGTAAAACACTTTGCTGCTTATGGAGCAGCAGAAGCAGGAAGAGATTATAATACTGTTGATATGTCAGAAAGGGAATTTAGGCAATACTATTTACCTGCTTATCAATCAGCAATCGAAAATGGAGCAGAAATGATCATGACATCCTTTAATACGATTAATGGTATTCCAGCTTCTGCCAATCAATGGTTATTACGAGAATTACTAAGAAAAGAGTTAGGATTTAAAGGGGTTGTCATTTCGGACTATTCAGCCATAGAAGAAACCATCGCACATGGAGTTTCAAAAGATAAAAAAGAAGCAGCCTACAAAGCTATTATGGCTGGTGTAGATATTGACATGATGTCTAATGTATATTCTAATCATTTAAAAGAATTGGTGGAAGAAGGTAAAGTACCAGAAACAATATTAGATGAATCTGTATTAAGAGTACTTAGCCTAAAAAATAAATTGGGATTGTTTGAAAATCCATATGGAAACATCAATGAAGAAAGAGAAAAGAAGATTTTAAAAAGTCAAGAACATTTAGATAAAGCCAGAAAATTGACAGCTGAAACTTTTGTATTATTAAAAAATGACAAGCAAGTTTTGCCCTTAAAGAAAGACAGTAAAATAGCTTTAATTGGACCTTATGCAGATAATATTGCGATCCTTGGTTCATGGTCAATGTTTTCAGATAAAGCAAAAATAGCAACATTAAAAGAAACATTGGAAGGAAAAGTAGGAGCTAAAAATGTGCTATGTGCAAAAGGAAGCCACATTTTAGAAGAAAAGGATTTAAATCATATTTTGTTAGAAGATGGAAAAACACCAATCCATACAGAAGATGAAAAAGAGAAAGAGAAACAAATGCTACAAGAAGCAATAGAAGTTGCTAAAAAGGCAGACGTAATCGTACTAGCAATAGGGGAACATTATAGGCAAAGTGGAGAAGCTTGTTCAAGAGCCAATATCGAAATATCACAAATTCAACAAAATTTATTAAATGAGCTTAGTAAATTAAATAAAAAAATGGTTACCATTTTATTTAATGGTAGACCACTTGTGTTAAATCATGTAGCAGAAAAAACGGATGCTTTATTAGAAGTATGGTTCCCAGGAACAGAGGGAGCAAATGCAATTACTGATGTTGTTTTTGGAGATGTAAATCCATCTGGCAAATTAACGATGAGTTTCCCACAAGCTACTGGACAATGTCCTATTTATTATAATCACTATAATACGGGACGACCACATACGAGAGATTTTCGATATGTGTCTCGCTATCAGGATATTCCAACAGAAAGTTACTATCCATTTGGCTATGGTCTATCTTATTCAAAATTTGAATATTCAGATTTGAGAATTAGTACTAATAAAATGGATGAAAATTCGTCTATAACGGTAACAGTCAAAGTAAAAAATAACAGTAATGTACCAGGAAAAGAGGTAATACAACTTTATGTGCAAGATTTGGTAGCTAGTGTAGTAAGACCAACAAAAGAATTGAAAGGATTTAAAAAGGAATATTTTGAAGCATTTGAAGAAAAAGAAATTACTTTTGAAATTACACCAAATCTATTAAAATTCTGGAATGAAAAGTTAGAATATAAAGCACAAAATGGAGAATTTAAAGTATTTATAGGTTCAAATTCAGAAAATACCATGGAAGCGGTTTTTGAATATACAGAAGCGAAATAATTAATCGCTTCTTTTTTTTCACATTATTCAATTTTCGACTTTTTGCCAGTGAGGGGTGTAATCTATCATTTTTTTACACTTTGTGTGTCGCAACCTACCAAATTAATTATTTATCTGTAGGTTGCTCCAATCGCACTCGCTTTGCTCGTTTTGCTGTCCACTGTTAAAGCTTTGCTTGTTACAGTGGCAGTATGCGTCAGCTGGTCGCTTATGCAGTGTTGCAAAAATGATATATTACACCCCTCACTGGCAAAAAGTCGAAAATTAAATCACATTAAGGTAGAAATTATTAACAAATAATAGTATAATGATAAAAAATATGTAAAAAAAGCTATGCTTCAAGTAAGTTAGAAGTGAACGTAATAGAATGAAAAGGAGAGTTATGAAAAATTTAATGAAAAAGCAAATTGTAGTATTTGGAGGCTGTTTTAATCCGCCATTAAATTCACATTTTTCGTTAGCAGAGCAATTATGGCAAGAATACGATCAAATTGAGAAAGTAGTATTTGTGCCAGTTAATAGTAAGTATCAAAAAATAGATTTAGTAGGTAACGAACATAGATATCAAATGTTAAAATTAGTATGTGACAAAAATAAAAAGTTTGATGTGTCAAGAGTAGAAATTGATGATAAAAGACAGTTATATACCATAGAAACTCTTACTAAGTTACAAAAGCAATATGAAGAGTACGAAATTTGTTTCACAATGGGAAGTGATAATTTAAAGGAATTGGAAACTTGGAATCAGCCAGAAAGACTAGTCAAAAATTTTAAAATGTATGTTTTTGAAAGAGATGAGGACGATACGGAAAAAATGATTCAGTCAAACCAATTTTTACGAGAAAATAGACAAGCTTTTATTCGAGTAAAAAATCATATAAAGAGCAATTTGAGTTCAACTTTTGCTAGACAAAAGTTAAGAGAGGGAAAAAGTATAAAATATATAGCTCCAGATGAAGTGGTATCTTATATTAAGCAAAATAAGCTATATCAGTAATTCGGCAAAGATAATATTAAGGCAAGTAAAAATTTTAAAAAGGAATGAGTATTATGATAGAAAAAGAAGCAGAAAAGGCGATTCTATGGATTAAAGAATATGTTCAAAAAACAAAAGCAAAAGGAATTGTAGTTGGAAATAGTGGTGGAAAAGATTCGGCAACTGTGCTGGCTATGTCAACAAAAGCTATTGGGAAAGAAAAGGTAGTGGCTGTATCTATGCCATGCTATTCAAATGCGAATGATTTTGAAGATGCTAAATTGGTAGCAGATACTTTTGGGGTTCAACTGTTACAAGTGGATTTAAGTGGTTGTTATGAACAAATGGAAAAAGAAATAGAAACAGAATTAAATAAAATAGAAATCAATGCGTTGTCTAAAGAAGCGACAATTAATATAAAACCTAGATTACGAATGACAACTTTGTATGGAATTGCACAAACGTTGGGGTATCTAGTGATTGGGACAGGAAATCTTTGTGAAGCAATGGTAGGTTATACAACTAAGTGGGGCGATAGTGCGTCTGATTTTAATCCAATTAGAAATTTTACAGTAGAAGAAGTTTTAGCAATTGGAAGATATTTGGGTGTTCCAGAAAAGATTTTGCAAAAGGCTCCAAACGATGGACTGGGAGGACAAACGGATGAAGAAAAAATGGGGATTACCTATCATCAAATTGCAGAGATGATAGAAACTGGTCATACGAAGGACGCATGGGCTGAGCAACAAATTTTAAGGAGATTTTATGGTTCAAAGCATAAAAGAGAACCTGTACCAGTTTATGAGTTCGTGAGAAAGAATTTTTTTAAGAAATTATAAATGGATAGAGAATGGATAAGGCTAGGAGGATATATGGATATAATTTTAATATTAATGTCAATAGTAGGCATGTTTTTGAGTGTTTTATTACTAAAAGATTTTAAAATTTATAAAAGGATTATAATGGTAATTGGTATAGACTTATTTTTATATTTTTTTCATGCTCCGATTACATATATTAGTGTAGTGTTATTGAGTATTATAGGGAAAAATATAGATCTGTATTTTTGGATTGTAATAGGAATGTTTTTATCTTTTTCTGTATTAACACCAATGTATGCCTATTCAATTAATCAATATAAAAAGGAAAAAAAGGGCTTAGATTTTGTACGCTCATTGTTCGTGACTACTGGCATTTTTATCATATTCTTATGCATATTCATGATAATATGTCCTGATCGAATAGCTGAACAATAAATTATAAATTTAAGAGGAGATAAAGTTATGGCAAGAGTATTAAAAAATAAAGAATTAGTAAATACAAGATTAGCAACTAATTATGGTGGGTGGATGTATTGTGACAAATGTAATGAAAATATAGGCTATTTATGCTATTCAACTTATGATAGACTAGAATTAAAATATAAATGTAATTGTGGCAGTATTGGTAGTGCATTATTAGATTTTGAAGATAGTAAAATAGGTCAAAATTGTGAGGATGAATTAGTTGTTCTAAAAAATAGATTTTGCTGTCCAAAAGATAATGAGCCTTTAATTACAATATTAGATAAAAAAGTGGCTAGTTATGAAATGAAAGTTACTTGTAAATCTTGTGAAAGTATTTATAAAAAAATAAAATAATTGTAATTAGTAAAAAAGACAAAGAGTAGTATATATGACAGATAAAAAGCAATAAGACAAGCAGATGGTTCATTATTAACACTATTAGAAGAAATATTGCATTTGAATTTAGACTTTTTGCCTTTAAAGTCTTATACCAATATAACCGAAGGAAATGCTTTGAGAATGGAGTGGAATGAGATTGTACCCAAAGAAGAATTAAATTATATAATGGGGAATCCGCCGATTTCATGAAAACAACAAAAATCCGTTGTGCATTAGTATCTACTAATTCTATTTCACAAGGAGAAAGTGTCTCAACTCTTTGGAAACCTTTATTTGATATTGGCGTACATATAGATTTTGCATATACTACATTTATATGGGATAATGAAGCTAATTTAAAAGCTCATGTTCATTGTGTTATTATTGGTTTTAGTCTTGCTTTGCAAGACTAACCTAAAATACTTTATTATAATAATAAAATGAAAACAGTAAATAATATCAATGGTTATCTTTTAGAGGCAGATAATGTATTTATTGATAAACGTACATTACCAATATCTAAAGTTCCCACAATATCCTTAGGAGGACAACCAATAGATGATGGGAATTTTATATTGACGGAAGAAGAAAAAAATGAATTATTAAAAAAAGAACCAGAAGCTAAAGAATTTATACGTCCTTTTATGATGGGTAGAGATTTTATTAATAGAAAACCACGTTATTGTATTTGGTTAGTGAATGCAAACCCTTCTCAATTAAAAAAATGTAATTTAATTTTAGAACGTGTTAAATTAGTAAAAGATTTTCGTGCTAAAAGTGCTCGTGAGAGTACATTGAAAGCAGCTAAAACACCTACTTTATTTGGTGCAGTATTTGAATGTAAAAGCAATTATATCGCAATTCCTAAAGTTTCATCAGAAAACAGGCGATATATACCAATTGATTTCCTAAAAAAAGAGATTATTCTAGGTGATAAATTATTTACTATGCAAAATGCTACTATTTATGAATTTGGTGTTTTAAATTCAAATGTGCATATGGCATGGATGCGTGCAATATGTGGAAGATTAAAAAGTGATTATAGTTATTCTAATACTATTGTTTATAATAATTTTATATGGCCCAGTCGAACAAAAGAACAAAAAGAAAAAATAAAAAAAACCGCACAAATAATTTTAGATGCGAAGAATTAAAAAATACAATAGATTAAAAATATAAAAAAGGATTTATAGAGAACATTATTTGGTATGGGAGGATTATACGAGATGAATATATTAAAACCACAAATAAAATATATGGACAGATTAGATAATAAAAAAATAATAGATATTAAATCGAGTGAAGATTTAGAACAATACAATTTTGAAAATGAAGGATGCAACAATATAGAACTATGGGATTTAAAAATAGAGTATGGCAAGTTTAATCATATTTGTATGCAAAAAGGGAAATTAGAAAAAGTTACATTTAAAGATGTTATATTTGAAAGTTGTGATTTTTCAAACACAGAGTTTATTGAATCAACATTTATTAGATGTGAATTTAGAAACTGTAAAATTTCTGGTTGCAATTTATCGGAAAATAGATTATATAATGTTTCGTTTATTGAAACAAATGCAAGTTATATTAATTTATCAATAGCTAGTATTGAAAATATATTGTTTCAAGATACTAATTTAAGAAATAGTTATTTTCAAGAAACTAAAATGAAAAATATTTATTTTGAAAATGTTGATTTATGTAGGACGCAATTTTTTAAGACAAGTTTAAAAAATATTGACTTATCAAGTTGCAAAATAGAAGAAATAGTAATTTCAATAGAAGATATAAAAGGAGCAATAATAGACCAATTACAAGCTATAGATTTATTATATTTAATTGGTGTAAAAGTTAAATAAAAATTACAATTATATTTAGAATAGTTTGGAGGATAAGAAATGAATGATGAAAAGTGTATGAACCAAATTATAGAATTTTCCGAAAAGTTCTATAAAAATTTAGATTTTGCACATAACATTGGGCATGGAAAAAGAGTATTAAAAAACGCAAGAAAAATTGCTGAAAAGGAAGGTGGAAATTTATTTTTAATAGAAGCGGGGAGTTGGTTACACCAATTTCATGATAACATAGATGAAGTGAATAATTTTATAAAAACATTAGATATAGAAAAAGAACTAAAAAATAAATTATACCAAATTGTTAAATGTAGACCACAATACATTAATGAAGAGTCATTATTAGAAAGTAAAATCGTATATGATGCAGATGCAATAGAAGTACTTAGTAGTTATGGTATGATAAGAGAGATAATATGCAATGCAAAATGTAGAAATAAAGAATGGGAAAAATCAGTTGAAGATACTATAAATGTGCAAAAAAGATTTAAAGAAAAACTACAAACAAAAACAGCAAAAGAAATGCTAGAAAGAGATTTTGAAATAATAGAGAATTTTTGGAAATCATATAAGGAATGGTCAGAAAGTTAAAAAAATGTAGATATAAAAAAACATTTCAAAATACAATAATGTAAATTGAAATGTTTTTTATACCCTTTTATAGGGTTTGTATAAGACTGTCGTGGTGAACCGAAATAGTATCTATACAAACCTTATTATCTTTAAGTATAGTTTTAGTATAAAATGCAAATTAAATTATGAATGAATAGTAAATTTCCTTAATAAATAATCTATATCTTGACAAATTATGAATTCATTTTTAGATCTTTTTACAAGATAATGTTGAGAAATTTGTGGTAACTCTGGATTTTCAGTTGAAATTAATTGTGGTTCTATTGTAAATTGCAATTCTTTTGTAAAATTCCATTTACTATTTTTATTAATAAACATTCTTGCTTGACTTATTTTTTGTTTATTTTCTTCCGTTAAACTGTTTTTATTTTGTATATTATCTGATTTTGGGAAAGTATGTCCTAAATCTAATGGTGTATCATCAGTTTTACTAATGATACAATTTTTTAATTTATGTTTAGTAAATATTTTTTCTGAACCTATAAAAAGTTCTTGGGAATTTTGAAAATTATTTAGATTATTAAAAACTTCTTGTACAGCATTATAACAGTTTTTTATATGATTTATTATTTTTTCATCCTTACCAAAATATAAAGTTAAAGATATATCACCTATTATTCCTGATATTTTATCGATAGGAGAACAATAGGCATATAATAAATCTTTATTCCAATTAATAGTTATGTTATTTGCCCAATTCTTTTCATTTCTTAAGCTATCAAAAGATACTCTGTCTCCAAATAATACAGCCATTCCTTTTGAAGGAGGATTATACCAACCATCTGCTATAATATCATTTTGTTTTTCTAAATTATGATACCATTCATTTTTAAAATCTATTTCAGATATATTACATTTACCATATAATGTGTCTAATGTAATACATAAACTGTCGAAAGCCTTTTGCCTAGCAATATTAAATGTTTTTTTGTTTTCTATCAAATAACTCACACTTTCTAAATTATAATTTAAGCAACTTTTATCCCTGTATCGATTACTTCTTTTACAAAGTAATCAGAGACTTCCTCAAAATCTTTCTTCTTAATAGGATGAGGTTCTATTCTAGCATCAATATCCCAAGTCATACCCATTAAATGAGCCATACAATCATAAATATCATCAAAATCATCAGAAATAACAGCAATATCAATATCACTATCTTCATTTTCAGTACCTTTGGCATAAGAACCAAATAAAAAAATGGCGATAACATTATAATGTTTTTTAATCTCTTCTATGAATTTATTAATCGTATCTAAAATGTCTTTACTTATTGTTCTTTCAACCATTTTTGAACCTCCTCAATATTTTTTACTTGCTTAGAAGTATATTCATTTGTACATTTTTCTTCAAAACTTCTTTTATAATCATCATATCTAGTACTTATGTTAAAAGTATTTATTACTTGTATCTTTTCTCTTAATTCATTTGGAATTTCTAAGTTGGCTTTTTGAGAAAGTAAAATTAGGTTATGGATTTTAGGAGCAATTGGATTTTCAGGATTATTTTTAGCGTATAATCCTTTTAATAGTTTTTCGATTACTAAATGACCTAAAAATAAACACCAAGTATTTTTTCTATTTTTAAATAATACCTTCATTGTGTCAAAGTCACTATTAGCACTTTCAAACCAATAATTCATTAAATCTATATGATTCATATTTTAATATGCCTCCTTTTTTATAAAATATTATAATTTATATAAAAAATAACGTTATTAGTGTCTTATACACTAATAACGCCTTTTCTTATACTGGGTTCGTATAAGACTGTTGTGGTGAGCCAGCAGGGATTCGAACCCCGGACCCCAGGCTTAGAAGTGGGTTGCCCTATGCAACATCACCGATTCTCATTTTTTATTATAATATCACCTTTTGACACTCCTGTCAAGGGTTTTAGAAAAATTAGATAAAAGTTAAATAAGGTTATTTAATGTCATTTAAGAGTATATTATACCCACAAGTTGGGGAAAAAATTATAAAAAGTTGGGGAAGAAATTATTAGGATAAATCTTATATAATAAAAAAATGCTGAACAATATTTATTATGGTTTAGCATTTTTTACTTGTCATATTTTAAAACTTATAGGCTTTGACAAATATAAAATACTGTTGTAAGCTAATTCACTAACTGCATAAGTAAATACTTGATGATAGATGTTTTTGGATAAGATATGTTTTATAATACAATTTTAAATAGTGGACTTCATTACGAGGTTTGCCACGTTTGGAATTAAAAATAATAAGCAACAAGTTATCTATCCCAAAATAAACATTGTTTAAAATAAGTTCTAAGAAAGGAGATTTAAAAATTGAAGATTAGTGATAAACAAGAGAAAAATATAAAAAGAATGCAAGCTATTATAAATTTATTACAATTTGAATATGACAGAATGAGTGAAACAGGAAGAAAACTTTATGATGAACTTATAGAATTAAGTAAAAGTATTGTGTTATAAAGGAGATTTTATATGAATTTGAATATAGAATTTAATACTAAAACTAATAAATGTTTTGCAAATAAAATACTTGGAGAAACAAATTATTATATAGGACTAACAAAAGTATGTGCAAGATGTAAAAATACAATAGTAGGTTATCCTGCCATATCAAGAAAAGATAATAAGACAGAGATTTGTAGTAATTGTGGAACATTAGAAGCATTAGAAGATTTGATGGAACACGATAGGAAATGTA
>CANONT010000033.1 GCA_947567695.1 uncultured Clostridium sp. | reverse complement strand
GCCAGATGAAGGACAAAACAAAAAGCCAAATGATGAGTTAGATAAAAAAACAGATGGCACACAAGATAACAAACCAACAAATTCCTTAACGCAAAAGTCAGATAACCAACAAAAGGGAGATTTAAATAAGAGGCCACTTGAGACAATTTATTATGGGAATTCTGGAGATGTTACCAATACAACAAGAAAGGAACAGACAAACCAGCAAAACAACTATACACCAAGGGAAACAACTACCAAGAAAGAATCGCTTTTAGCGGATAATTTAAATACAGGTGATGAGATTGGTTTTATCGTTGTGGTTGCTCTTGTAGTATTAGGAATTAATTTGATATATTTTGTGGTAAAAATGAAAAGGGCGAAGTAATTTTTAAAAATATTTTTTAAGGTATTAGGAGATATTTCTTAATACCTTTATTGCATAAATATAAAAAATTGTTCTATTGAAAAAAATATAGGAAAATGCTATAATAAAAAGGAATGAAAAGCAAAGGAGAACATTATGAGAAGTAAAATAACGACCATTATTATGACAATTGTAATTTTTTTAATTGCCAGTGTATTTGGTCTATTTGGGACGATCTTATGGAGTGAATTTAAAAGATTAGAGACGTCAATTCAACCAGAAGATGTGAAAACTATTATTTCGGAAAATACAAATACCATAGACCAAAATATGAAAGCACCTGAAATTTTGGACAATCCATTTGACGAAATACAAGAAGAAGAAAATCAACAAAGTAACGTTAATTATTCAAATGTAATCATCAATAAATATTTTTATAATCAATTAGAAGAACCAGCTCAAACGATATATAAAGCTTTTGAGACCCATAAAGAAAATATGAAAACAGGAACGTATAAGGTAGAGTTAGGAAGTTCTTTTAGTTCTTTATTAAAGGAAGATAATGGACAAGAACAATTGGGTAAATATTATCAATCAGCGATTGAAGCCTATACTTATGATAATCCTGATGTATTTTATTTAAGCCCTAATAAAATGTATTTAAATATTGAAACAACAACTAGGGGGAAAAATACTACTTATTATGTGTATGTTAATAGTGGCAATGAAACCAATTATTTGATTGATGAGTTTTCTTCTAAAGCACAAATTGACAACGCAATAGAACAAATTGAACAAGTTAGAAATAGAATTTTACAAAATAAAAAGTCCAGTTCTTATGACAATATAAAAATGGTACATGATTATTTAGTGGAAAATATAGAGTATGATACTACCATTTCTAAAGAGAATATTTATAATATTTATGGTGCCATGGTGAATGGAGAAGCTGTATGTGAAGGTTATGCAAGGAGTTTTAAGTATTTGATGGATTCACTAAGCATACCTTGTACATTAGTTATTGGAAAAGGAACGAATTCCGAAGGAAAGACGGAAAATCATGCTTGGAACTATGTTCAAGTGGGAGATGATTGGTATGCGTTGGATGCTACTTGGGATGATCCTGTGTCAAGTAGTGGTTGGGTTAGTCAAGGATCTAGATATCGTTATTTTTTAAAGGGATCCAATGAGATACTAAAAGACCATATTCCAAGTGGACAATTTACAGAGGGAGGAAAGTTGTTTCATTATCCAACATTGAGTAGTTCTAGTTATGAATAAGATGATTTTGATGACAATTGGAAAATTAATAGAAGGAATAGACCTTTTTAATATATAATAAAATTAAAATTGCCAAAAGGGACGGTCCTTTTTGGCAATTTTCCAATTGCTTTCAAAATTATTATAAAATAATACAAATCAAACCGCCACTACCCTCATTTACAATACGCTCTAATGTTTCTTGTAGTTTCATTTGAGCATCTTCAGGCATTTTAGAAAGTTTTGTTTGTAACCCTTCATTTACCAACTCATGTAAGCTTTTTCCAAAGATGTTGGATTTCCAAATTTCTTTTGGATTATTGTCAAATTCAGAAAGTAGGTAATTTACCAATTCTTCGGATTGCTTTTCAGAGCCAACAATCGGAGAAACTTCTGTCTCAACACATGTTTTGATTAAATGAATCGATGGTGCTTTTGCTTTTAATTTCACGCCAAAGCGAGAGCCTTGTTTAATCATTTCAGGTTCTTCTAATTCTAAGTCATCAATACAAGGTGTTACAATACCATATCCTTTGGCTTCCACTTCCTCTAAAGCATAGGCAATTCGGTCAAATTTTTTCTTGGTTTTCGATAAATCAGAAATAATACTAAATAAGTCGCCTTCGTTTGTGACATCTACATTGGTAATTTCAGAAAGAATTTGATAGAATAATTCTTCTTTTAGGGTAATCTCAACATTGACATTACCAGATCCTAATTGAATGTCAGAAATGGAACTTCTGGAGATGATTTCTGTCTGTTTGATATTGTCTACACAACTAGAGACGTCTTTTAAAACATTTACATCAGTAAAAGCATTTTTGATTTCTTCATATAATTCAGCTTTTAAAGGATGATCGCAATCTAACCCATCAATCCAACGAGGGAATTTAATGCAAATTTGTTCGACTGGGAATTCATATAAAACTTTGGCAAACATATTATTGATGTCATCAATGGTTAAATATTCGCAGTTGATTGGCATAACTGTAGTATTGTATTTTTTGCTTAATTTGTCTGCTAATTCTCTTGTATAGCTAGAGTTAGGATCATCTGAATTCAAAAGAATAATAAAAGGTTTGTTTAATGCTTTTAATTCATTTACCACTCTTTCTTCTGCCTGAATGTAATCTTCTCTTGGAATGTCAGTGATGGAGCCATCGGTTGTCACTAAGACACCAATGGTTGAATGTTCATCAATTACTTTTTTCGTTCCAATTTCAGCTGCTTTTTCAAATGGAATTTCTTCCTCTGACCAAGGAGTTTTTACCATTCTAGGCATGTCATCTTCTAAATAGCCGATAGCATTATCAACTAAATAGCCAACGCAATCTACTAATCTGGTTTTGAATTTTAAGTTGTTATCTAATGTAATTTCAATGGCTTCATTTGGGATAAATTTTGGCTCTGTTGTCATAATGGTTTTTCCACCAGCACTTTGAGGAAGTTCATCTCTTGCCCTTTCCTTTTTATAATCATTGTCAATGTTTGGAATGACTAATAAATCCATAAATTTTTTGATAAATGTAGATTTACCAGTTCTTACAGGTCCCACCACACCCACATAGATGTCACCTTCTGTTCTTTTTGCGATGTCTTCATACAATCTTGTATTTTCCATCTATATACCTCCTTTAAATTCTTAATGCTTGTTTCTTAAATTACTTTAGTTAATATATATGGGACATTTTTTGGGAATATGACAAGTTTAAGTAAATTCAAGTTTCGACTTTTTGCTAGTGAGGGGTATAATATATCATTTTTGCAACACTGCGTAAGCGACCAAACGAACAAAGCGAGTGCGATTGGAGCAACCTACAGATAAATAATTAATTTGGTAGGTTGCGACACACAAAGTGTAAAAAAATGATATATTACACCCCTCACTAGCAAAAAGTCGAAACTTGAATAAGTAAAAACTTGATAATTAGGAGCAAATATGATAGAATGGCATATAATATACAAAAAATGGAGCAGACTGAAAGGGATGGGGAAGAGGATGGATAAAATAAAGGAAACTTTTGCGTTACTAAAAACGTATGGGCAAGAACATATTATAAAATTATTAAATCAATTAGAAGGAAAACAAAAAGAAGAATTAATCGAACAAATTAATAAAATAGATTTCCATCAAATTATGGAACTTTATGACAATACAAAAAAGAACATTGAAATTAAAGAAAACAAAATAGAAAATATAGCTTATTTAGATAAAGCAAAATTATCAAGAGAACAAAGAGAAGAATTCGATCGTTTAGGAGAAATGGCAGTAAGAAGTCAAGAATATGCAGTAGTAACCATGGCAGGAGGGCAAGGAACAAGACTTCGGACATAGTGGACCAAAGGGAACTTTTAAATTAGATGTTTATGGAAAAGGAAAATATTTATTTGAGATTTTGGCTGAAAATTTAAAAGAGGCAAATAAAAAATATGAAGTTGTAATTCCCTGGTATATCATGACAAGTAAGGAAAACCATGAGGAAACAGTGACTTTTTTAAAGAAGAATAACTATTTTGGTTACAATAGTAGAAGTGTTATTATTTTTACACAAAGTGAATTACCATTGATTAATACACAAGGAAAACTTCTTATTAATAAAGAAAATAAAATCAAGGAGGCATCGGATGGAAATGGAGGAACTTATTCTTCTTTAAGAAGAACGGGGTGCTTGGCAGATATGAAAGAAAGAGGCATTAAATGGGTGTTCATTGGAGGAGTTGATAATGTACTTCTAAAAATGGTAGATATCACATTATTAGGAATGGCAATTAAACAAGATGTTCAAATTGCATCTAAATCAGTTGTAAAGGCAAATCCTCATGAAAAGGTTGGGGTATTTTGCAAAATGAATGGGCGTCCCAAAGTGATTGAATATGCAGAACTTCCAGAAAAGATGGCAGAAGAAGTAGATCAAAATGGAGAGTTGAAATACGGAGAATCCCATATCATGTGTAATTTATATACCATAGAAGCCATTGAAAAAGTTAGTAAAGAACATTTAATGTATCATAGTGCTTTTAAGAAAAACTCGTACATAGATGAAAATGGTAGGGAAATTGTACCAGAAAAGCCAAATTCATATAAATTTGAATCTTTTATTTTTGATGCTTTCGAGTTTTTTGATAATATGGCTATTTTAAGAGGCAAAAGAGAAGATGACTTTGCACCAGTGAAAAATAAAGAGGGTGTGGATAGTCCGAAAACAGCCAAAGAACTGTATGAAAAGTATTGGAAGAGGCAAGTGTGACAAGAGGGTCGCCCCTTTTTGTCACAAAAAATGAATATGAAAAAGAGATGGGTTTAAATTTTATGATTTTTGTGACAAAAAGGGGCGCCCCTCTTGTCACAAGAAAGAAGGAAAGAAATGGAAGAGTGTAAGGTTTGTAATTTATATGATTTAAGTGAAACGATAGCGAAGGATTTGCTAGAAAGTGTGATTTATCCATGGGAAGCGTTGGATCAAATTAATGATTACATATTAGAAATAGGTAGTAAGTTGGATCTTGAGAAGTATGATAAGGTGGGCGAAGATGTTTGGATTGCCAAAACAGCCAAAGTTATGCCATCCGCTTATATTCATGGACCAGCTATTATCGGAGAAAATGCGGAGATAAGACATTGTGCTTTTATTCGTGGAAAGGCTATTGTAGGAAATGGAGTTGTTGTCGGCAATTCGACAGAATTGAAAAATGTTATTTTATTTAATAAGGTGCAAGTTCCTCATTATAATTATGTAGGAGATTCTATATTGGGGTACAAGGCACATATGGGAGCTGGTTCGATTACTTCTAATGTGAAGTCAGATAAGACATTAGTTGTTGTAAAGAACGGAAAGGATCAAATAAAGGCAGGGATTAAGAAGTTTGGAGCGGCGATTGGTGATAGTGTAGAGATTGGTTGTGGTAGTGTGTTAAACCCAGGGACTGTGATTGGTAAAAATTCAAATGTGTATCCATTGTCTTCGGTGAGAGGTGTGATCCCACAAAATAGTATTTATAAAAAACAAAATGAAATTGTAGGAAAAATATAAGATTTTTGATTATATTAATATAGAATACGAATAAATGTGAGGATTATAAATGAAAATAGATTTAGAAAATAAATACTTTCATGGATTAGCAGGAGGAATACCATTTTGGTACGAAGCAGAAATTATAGAAACGGGATTAAAACAGTTAAGACAAATAGTAGATTTGAAAGGAATCTATTCGCGAAAATATTTAACAGAAAAAGGGATTGTCTATGAAGATAAAGAACCTGTATATAATGGAGAAGAATATATTTCAGTATGTACGAAAGAAGTAAATGATAATGAATTTTTAGGACAATTTTCAAGATGTGATTCTGCTTTTTTTAGATATGTACGATTTAAAATAGCAATAGCATTAAAAATGGACGAAAATGATAGGTTTAGAGAAGGTGAATATAAACATTTACCAGGAGAAAGGCAGATAAAGGATAGTATTGATATTTCAAAATTTTTGGCTATTACAGTAGGAATAGAAGGATACATGGATAGAGAAAGAGTAGCCAAAAAAATAAAGAATATAATAGGAGATTACGATATTCCTATTACGGATATAGATGGAAATATATTAGAATTTTGTAAAGAGAAAATTTTAGAAGATGACGATAGGGAAAGATAAAAGCAAGTGTGAAATAAAACACTTGCTTTTATAGGTATTAACTACATACCCTAAAATCGTTTGCTACATTTGTTGATTTCCAGGAATAAAGTAATCAACTACACCATAGATTAAGGCACCAATAATGGCAGCCATCCAAGATATTGAATATCCTGCTACAAAGAATTGTGTTACATATAATATAATAGCCGCTAATGCGAAACCTACAAAACCTTTACCAAAAGGACTAGCATGTAATCCAGTAAATTTGATCACTAAATAATCAATTGCAGTTAGGACGACAGCAGCTATTGCTAAAGCCCAAAAATTATTAATCGTAAATCCTGGTGTAAAAAATGCAGTAATAGCTAGTACTACTGCTGAAGCAACTAATCTACCAATTATTTGCCATGCAGTAGAAGCTCCACTACTTGTTTGATTTCCTTGTGCTTCTGACATAAGTCTAACCTCCTTAGAATTAAAGTTCATTATGTGTTTTTTTCAAAGGTTCTAAAATTATTATTCTCAAAAAAAAATTATTTATTCAAAAAAAAGCGTATAAAAAAGTTAAAATTTGTAAAAAATAAAATAAAAATCAAAAAACAGAAGTAGGTGTTTTTGTGTTAATTACATTTTTTAGAGCCATTGTTTTATATCTTGTTGTTTTAATCGTAATGAGATTGATGGGAAAAAGAGAAATAGGTCAATTACAGCCATTTGAATTAGCTATTTCTATTATGATAGCTGACTTAGCTTCTATTCCCATGACAGAAATTGGGATACCAATATTTAATGGAGTAATTCCAATTTTAGGACTTTTGGTGATGCATTTAATGATCTCGATTATTAATATGAAAAGTATAAAAGGGAGAGAAATTATATGTGGAAAACCAAGTATTTTAATTTATAGAGGAAAAATTGATGAAAAGGCTTTAAGAAAAGAAAGGTTTACGATCAACGAATTAGAGGAAAGATTAAGAGGGAATAATGTTGTCAATTTAGGTGATGTAGAATATGCTATTTTAGAAACAAGTGGACAAGTCACAGTGATTCAAAAACCTGAAAAGAGGACAACGATCCCAGAAGATTTTCAAATTCAGCCAGAATATGAAGGAATTCCTTATGACTTAGTAGTCGATGGGAAAATTATGGATAAAAATTTGCAAGCATTAGGGAAAAATTATGCATGGCTGAAAAAACAAGTAGAAAAGTTCAAAATGCAACCAGAGGAAGCTTTGGTAGTAACTATTGATGGAAAAGGACAAATTTTTTGTCAGAAAAAAGAGCGAGAATGAGACAAGAGGGATAGGTGTTAATTGTCTCAAAAAGGAGTTAGTAATGCTAAAAGAAACCATTATATGCATTGTTATCGTAATAGCTATTGTTTTTGGAAATAGCGTAACGCAAGATTATACGAAAGAGTCTGTAAATGAATTGTCTAGTGGACTGATGGCATTAAGAGAAAACATAAGTCAAGAAAATATGGGAAATGACAAAATAAAGAGTGAAGCTGATAATGTTTATAAAAATTGGGAAAAAAGACATGAAAAATTGGCTTACTATATAGAACATGATGAACTAGAGAAGGTTGAGACAGAATTGATTGGTATTAAGAGTGATTTAGAGACAGAGGATTACGAAGAATTAGTGATTGGAATTGATAAAAGTGTTTTTATTTTAAAACATATTGAGGATAAGTATGCTTTTAACTTGCAAAATATTTTTTAGATTAGTTTGCTATTTCCCTAAGAAAGAGAGCAAAAAATAACAAAAATGTAACAAAAAAGAAAAGAAATTTTAACAATTGAAAAGTAATGACATATAGGAACATAATCCGTAAGAGAAATGAAAAAGTAAGATTTAATTGTGAAAAGCTAATAATTGAAAAAAAGAAGAAAAATTGCTATGATAATATATGGATAGCTTTTAGATAAAGCACCGAAAATACTATTGTTGAAAAAGGTGAAGAAGAATGAAAAGTACGAAAAAAATAGTGATTTTAGTATTAACAATTATAATGTTATGGGGAAGTGCATTTAGTGTACAGGCAAATAGTTTTAAATTTAATGTGACAACGGAGAAAGAAGAAGTAAAAGCAGGCGATATCGTAAAAATAGATATGCAGGTGAGTGGAATCGATGTTGAAGAAGGCATTAACGTAATAGAAGCAAATCTTGAATGTGATGAAACTGTGTTTGATGGTGTTGCTTTTGAAAACACGAATGGCTGGACTACAAATTATCAGATAGAAAAGGGAAAAGTTAGATTTCTTACAACAAAAATAGAAGAAGGTATAACACAAGAAGAAAAAATAGGACAGATTCAATTGAAGATAAAAGACAACTTAGAAAAAATGGAAACAGAAATAAAGATCAATGAGATTGTTTCAAATGATGGAATGGAATTGATAAAGGAAGAAGATAAAAGTATCAAAATAAAAATCGATAAAAAGCTGAATGAAGATCAGAATGGAAGTCTAAATGGAGATTCGAATGGTAGCCAAAATGGAGGGCAAAGTGTTATTCAAACTGGAAACCAAAATGGAGGACAGAGTGGAAGCCAAAACGGAAGTAGTATAGTAAGTCAAAATAATGCAAACAACGTAAACAATGCAAAAAATGTAGAAGATACAGAAGGTCCAAAAGTGATGGATTCTATTATGGGAGATAATATCAAAACAGGTGACAAGATTGTATTAGTCGTTTTGATAGCTATTATATTAATAGGAGTTAATCTAGCTTATTTTATCATAAAAAGAAAACAATCGAAAAAACCTATATTAATCATCATAGTTATTTCTATCTTATTGATGATTATGATAGCATTTTTAGCAAAAGATGTGTTTGCTTACACAGGACAAGAGATTGCAGAAATGATACAATTGTTGAAAAATGAAAATAAAAACAATCCTGAAAGTACAGAATATTTAGTGACAGATAAAATAATTGCTAGGGTAAAGCCAGAGACAACCGCACAAATGCTAGAATCTAAATTGGAAAATGTAAAAGTGGGAACTGGCAATGGTACAGAAATTGTAAAAACAGGCATGACAGCATCTTATGAGGAAAACGGAAGAACTTATGAAATAAGTGTATTAGGAGATATTAATGGAGATGGAGTTTTAAATCAAATCGATTTGACGAGAGAGATAAGGGAATATCTAAAAAGTGAAAAATGGAAAATAGAAAAAGAATTAGAAAGATTATCAGCAGATGTAACATATGATGGAAACATAGATGAAACAGACATTAACAGTATGATAAATTATATAATAGAGGGACAATTAGAAGAAAGAAAAGTAGAAACAGTATTACCACCGAAAGTAGAAGTGATAGAAGGAACAAACCTAGAAGGAGAAATATATATATCAAGTGTAAGGATAAGAGTAGCACCAGAAAATGATGAAACAAAGACAGCAAAGACAGTATATGAAATAGCAGGTACTAAAAAATTAGAAGAAAAAGAATTAGCTAGTAAGGAAGAAGAAATAGAATTAATAGAACCAGGAGTATATAAAGTAACAGGATATACTTATGGAATGGAAGGCAATAAATCTAAGGCAAGTGATGTTATCATTGTAATAGAAACACCAGATATTATACTAAATACAGAAGAATGGACGAATCAAAATGTGACGGTAACCATAGAAGAAAAAGAAGGTTGCGAAATGGAATACAAAATAGATGATGGAGAATGGAAAAAGTATGATAAGAAATTTGAAGTAGAGGAAAATTGTACGATAACAGTAAGACCGAAAACAGAGGAAGGCTATGGAACAGAAATAAAAAAAGAAATAACCAATATTGATAAAGAAATACCAACAGGAAAAATAGAAGCAACAGGAAGTGGCGTTAGTAAAATAGCACTAGAACTAGAAGGGCAAGATGCACAATTGTCAGGGATAAAAGAAATAAGAGTATTCGCAAAAGAGCAGTCTGCAACAGAATATGAATGCAAAGCAACATATCCTTATGAAGAAGATACTAATAAGAATGCATTAAAGAAAGAAAGTCTTGTACTAAGAGAATTAAAACCAGGAACAACCTATGATATCTATATGGAAGTGGAAGATAGAGCAGGAAATATATTAAAGGAAAATACTACTATAAGCAAAACAACAGAAGAAATGGCTACACCAGTTTTAGTAGCAACACCAATTGATTGGACTAATGATAAGGTAGAGGTGACAATCGAAGGAGAAGAAGGATATACAACAGAATATAAAATAAATAATGGAGATTGGCTTCCTTATACACAAAAGATAGAATTAATACAAAATTGTACGATAACAGCAAGATTAATTGAAAATGAATATACAAACAATACGAAAGAAGCAACCAAAGAAATAACTAATATCGATAAAGCATCGCCAAATACCTTTACACCAGTTGTAAATAGTACAAGCAATAGTATTGTAATGTCAGGCAATACAACGGATCAAGATAAAACGGCAACAAATGGAAGTAGTGGAATAGATAAATATTATTTTAGCAAGGATAATGGAAACACTTGGGAACCATCAGAAGGAAAAATAGAACCTACTTATATATTTACTAACTTACCAAAAGAAACTACTTACCAGTTAAAAATGAAAGCAGTAGACAAAGCAGGAAATGAAGTAATAACAGACACGCTTACCAAAGCGACAGTAAAAGTACCAGATTTAACAAGTAGCAATACGACTTTCACTTATAGTACAACTGCTCCAACGAATCAGGATGTAATAGTGACAATTCTAACAACAGCGGGAAGTGGTTATACATTACAATATTCAAAAGATAATACAAACTGGTATGATTATCAAGCAGCATTAAGTATGTCACAAAATGGAAATATTTATGCTAGGTTAAAAGATAGTTCAGGACAAGTTGGTAGTGTAGTAACAGGTAATGTTACCAATATTGATAAAATTATACCAAATAATGCAACAATTGCATTAAATGCTACGAGTGCAACAGTAAATGCTAATGTTACAGCAACAGTAACACATAGTGATAGCCAAAGTGGAGTTAAGGTGGCAAGTTGTAAATGGATTTATACGACGAATGGCAGTGCAATAGGAACAAATCCATCTAGCTATACAGGTGGAACCTTTAGTAGTAATCCACAAACATTAACGTTAAGAGCTTCATCAACAGGAACCTATTATCTTCATGTGTTAACAATAGATAATGCTGGTAATGCAAAAGAAAGTATATCAGGCGGTGTGTTGGTAGAAAACCCACCAAAAGCAGATGGAAGTTGGACAGGTACAGTCAATAGCCCAAAACTAAAGAGTGATATGGTACCAGTTTATTGGGATACTTCGAATAGTGAAAAAACGTTAACATCTACGAGTTCAATAGCCGAATGGAAAAGTTGGTATAACTATGTGTCAGGTGATAATGCAACAGATACTAAAACAAGTAAATGGGCTAATATAAAAATGACCAAAAATGGTGCAACGAGTTATTTTGTATGGATACCAAGATATGAATATAAAATATTAAGTGGCGAAGGAACTAGTACAGCAGGAAAAATTGAAGTGAAATTTATACCAACTAGCCAAACGACACCAGATGCAGGATATAGAATTCATCCAGCATTTAGAAATGGAACTTCTAATAACTTTAAAAATGGCGAATGGGATAGTGAATTACCAGGAATTTGGGTCGGAAAATATGAAACAAGTCATAGTGATGCAACGGCAAGTGCAGCAGGAAGTAGCGATACTTTAAAAATAGTACCAGGAGTACAAAGTTGGAACAATATACATGGTGGAAGAAGCTATGAAAAAGCTCTTAGTTATGATACTTCAAAAGGAAGTCATTTAATGAAAAATAGTGAATGGGGAGCAGTAGTTTACTTAACTCATAGTCAATATGGAAGAAATGGACATGAAATAGATGTAAACAATAGTAGTACTCGTATTACTGGAAATGGTGGAGGAGGCACTGATGTTGCAACTATTGAAGGAATAACCAATGCTTATAATACATTATTAGGGGCACAAGCAAGCTCCACAGGAAATATCTACGGAATTTATGATTTATATGGAGGAAGTACAGAATATATAGCAGCTTATGTGCCAAATTCAACAGCAGTACGTTATAAGAATCTATATCCGTTTGTGAATGCAACAACGGCAAATGAAAATGGATACCAAACATTAAGTACGAAATATGCAACTGCCTATCCATACAATGCTGCCTATGATTCACCAGATACTGCAGCAGGTGATAATACCAATAGTTATCTAACTATAAAAAATCAGAATTATGGTTATGGAGATGCTATTTTAGAAACTTCCTCCAATGGAAGTGATCACAATAGTTGGTTTAGGGGAGATGCATGGAATTATCTTTCACATAATTTACCTTTTATGTCAAGAGGAGGTCGTAATAATGGCTTATTTGGTGTTGGCAGTTGTCTGGAGACGACGGCTCAAGGAATGAGTAGTTATAGCTTCCGTGTTGTTTTAGCTGGTAATTAGCACATGATGAGGTGTCAAAGAATAAACTAAAAATAGAAAAGTAAAAGAAAAAGAGTAGTTCATTTTAAAGTGAACTACTCTTAAATTATTATTTTTCGCTTATTTCAGCATATTTTTTTAGCTTTTCATAAACTAAATAATTCACAGTACCAGCTGGGAAATGTCCATCTTTATCTTTTTTGCCAGCTGGAACACCTGTTAGAACTTCAATTCCTTCTTCAATGGTAGAAACAGAATAAATATGGAATTTTTTATTTTTTACAGCTTCCACAATTTCGTCAGATAATTGTAAATTATCTACATTTTGTACTGGTATCATAACACCATGAGAACCGTCTAATCCTCTCATTTTACAGATTTGGAAAAAGCCTTCAATTTTTTCATTCACGCCTCCAATGGGTTGGATTTGTCCTTTTTGGTTGACCGATCCAGTAACAGCAATAGACTGATTGATCGGAATTCCAGATAGGCTAGATAGTAAGCCATATAATTCTGTACTAGAAGCACTATCTCCATCCACTCCATTGTATAATTGTTCAAAACAAATACTCGCTGTTAAGCATAAAGGAATGTCTTGTGCAAACATTTCCCCTAGGTAACCAGTTAAGATTAAGACACCTTTTGAGTGAGAAGGACCAGAGATTTCCACTTCTCTTTCAATGTTTACAATACCGTTTTTACCAGTATAGGTATTAACTGTAATTTTGGCAGGTTTTCCAAAGGTGTAATCGCCAATCGTCATAACAGTCAAACCATTTAATTGACCTACTTCAGAGCCAGAAGTATTAATTAAAAGTGTATTTTCTTTTATCATTTCTAAATATTTGCTATCGTATTTTTTAATTCTTTCAATTCTTTCTGCTAAAGCTTTATCAATAAATTCAGCGGTTACGACTTTAGATTTTGAAAGTTTTGCCCAAGTAGCAGCTTCTCCTACTACCTGTGTTAAATCTCCAAATCGGGTAGAAAGTTTATGATGACTTCCTGCTAGTTTGGAAGCATATTCTACTAAACGAGCCATACCAGATGGATCGAGATGCGGTAATTGCTCATGTTCACAAAAGCCATGAACAATTTGAGATAGTTTTTCAAGGTTCTCAGGAGTAATTAGGGCATCATCTTCAAATTCTACTTTTATTTTAAATAATTTTTTAAAATCGGAATCCATTGCTAAAAGTGTTTGATAGATATTAGCATTTCCTATGATGATGACTTTTAGATTCAAAGGAATTGGCTCTGGTTTTAAGGAAACTAATACCATAGAAGAACGTTGGTCAGCTGCGTTTTCAATGCTTAATTCTTTTACTCGTAAGGCTTTTTTTAAAGCTTCATAACACATACTATTAGCTAGTAAATCCTTGGCTTGAAAAATGATGTAACCACCATTAGCACGTTGCATAAGACCTGGTTTTAACATGGTATGATCGGTTTTTAAAGCTCCATAATAGTTTTCATATTCTAAGGAACCAAAAATATTATGATAAGAATAGTTAGAATCCATGACAACAGGGGCACCTTCCAAATTAGAATTATCAATGAATAAATTGACACGATAATTCAAGCTAGGATCGGGTTTATGGGGAGTAGGTCCTTGTTGTGGTTGAGCTTGTTTGTTGCTATCATCTTCTAAGAAAACGGGTACATTTTTTAAAACGTCTTGTTTGACATCATTTAAAAATTGATTAATTTTTTTGTTTCTTTTATATTTCGATTTTAAGAAATTTATGTGGGCATTAACGGTAAGTAAGGCAACATTGGATTGCCATTCTGAAATCTTTTTGTCAGATTGACGTTCAATTTCTTTGATTTGGTTAATGGCTTGCATAATTTGTTCTTGTACAAATACTGATTTTTCTTCGTATTCTTGCTTGATAGAAGCATCTAGTTTTTCAAATTCTTCTTCTTCAATTGCTTTACCATTTACCACTGGCATCATGTAAATTCCATTTTGTGCTGCTTTTACTTGGAAATTGTATTTAGAAGCATCCTCATTTAATTTGTCTAATAAGGCAGAACGTTTTACCTCGAATTCTTGCTTGATTAAAGCTTTTTCTTTTTCAAAGTCATCATTGTTAAAAGTTTTTTGAATATCTTTTCGGATTTCTTTGATAAAGCCATCCATCGAGTCTCTAAATTCTTTTCCTTGTCCTGCTGGTAATGCGACAGCGATTGGTTCATTGGGATTATTAAAATTATAGATATAACACCAATCAGAAGGTGTTTTCTTTTTGGGTGCGATTTTGTTTAAGTAAGTTCTGGTGTACATAGTTTTACCAACTCCACTGGGGCCCTCTAAATATACATTATATCCTTTTACATCTACTTGTAGTCCGAATTCTAGTGCTTTGATTCCACGGTCTTGCCCAATTCCTGATTGGATTGGTTCTAATTCTTCCGTGGTCTTAAATTTAAATAGACTTGTGTTACAAGTCATTTTTAGATCGTTATAACCTAATTCATTTTTGTTTTTCATTTGTTTCCTCCAAAATTTTTTCTTAGTATATCCAATTTAAAATTATTTTATATTAGTTGTTAAAAAAAGTAAAGAGTAATTTGCAAAAATTGTATAATTTTAGAATTTCCCCACTTGATCCCGGAACTAGTGGGGACATAAACTGACGATATGTTCAAATAACAGAAAAAGTATTGCAAAAAGGTGTAATAAAATATATAATAAGGACAATTATATTTAGATTTAGACTGAGGAAGGATGTTAAAATATGAACAAAACAAAAAGAAAAATATTTGAAACATCAATGAAGCTATTTGCAGAAAAAGGTTATGATGCGACAAGCATCGAAGAGATAACAGCAACCGTAGGAGTAGCAAAGGGAACATTATATTATCATTTTTCTAGCAAAGAAGAAATCTTCAATTTTCTAGTGGAAGAGGGTATCAAGCTTTTACAAAATAGTGTTGATATCAAAACGGCTAAGTTTTCTAATTATATTGATAAAATCAAAGCTATCATATTAATTCAAATAAAAATTGTGATAAAATATGAGGATTTAATTACGATTTTGTTGAGCCAATTTTGGGGGCATGAGCAAAGACATCAAAAATGTCAAAAGCATATTTTAGAATACATTAGCCAAATAGAAAATATAGTAGAAGAAGGAATGCAAGTAGGACAAATTAAAAAAGGGAATGCACAAGCCATTGCTTCTGAGATTTATGGTCTTATTTGTTCTAGTTTAGTGTACAAAACGAGAAATAGAGAAGAAATGGATACAATGAAATTGTTCAAGGAATTTGAGAATACATTAATAGAAGGGTTGAAGGTAAAATGAGAGAACCAATTCATAAAATGCCAAAATATGAAAATTTGAAAGAAATGCTTGAGAAATCAGGAGAAATGTATGGAGATAGACCAGCTTATTTATTTAAAACAGAGGAAGTAGGAAAATTCAGAGAAATTACGCATAAAGAATTTAGAGAAGATATTAATTGTTTAGGAACTGCTTTAATTGATCTAGGGTTAAAAGATAAAAGGATTGCTGTAATTTCAGAAAATAGATATGAGTGGGGTATGGCTTATCTTGCTGTTGTGGCAGGCACTGGAATTGTTGTTCCTCTGGATAAAGCTTTGCCAGATAATGAAATAGAGAATTTAATTTTGCGTTCAGAAGTAGAAGCTATTTTTTATTCCAATAAGTATGACAATATTATGAATGAAGTAAGAACCAAAAATAATAGTAAGGTAAAATATTTTATCTCTATGGATTTAGAAAAAGAAACAGATGGTGTTTATTCTCAAAAAGAGTTGATTTATAAAGGAAAAGAATTATTGGCTAAGGAAAATAGAGAATTCTTAGATGCTAAGATTGATGAGGAAGAGATGGGCATTATGCTATTTACATCAGGAACAACAGCTATGTCAAAGGCAGTTATGCTATCTCATAAAAATTTGTGTGCGAATTTATTTGATATTGCGTCTACTATTAAAGTAGATGAAAATGATGTTTTTTTATCCTTTTTACCATTGCATCATACTTTTGAGTGTACAACAGGATTTATCTACCCAGTTTCAAAAGGTTCAGCTATTGCTTTTTGCGAAGGGATTAGACATATTGCCGATAATATCAAAGAATATCGTGTAACAGTTATGGTTTCTGTTCCGATTCTTTTTGAAAGTATGTACAAAAAGGTAATGAAAAACATTGAGAAAAAAGGTAAATTAGAAACCGTAAAAAAAGGAATTAAAATCAGCCAATTTTTATTAAAACTAGGAATTGATATTAGAAGAAAATTATTCAAGGAAATTCATGACAATTTAGGTGGTCGATTGAGATTATTTGTAGCTGGTGGTGCAGCATTAGATCCAGAAGCGGAGAAGGGATTTAATGAATTAGGAGTTGCTATGTACCAAGGTTATGGACTAACTGAAAGTTCACCAGTTATTGCAGCAGAAGATGATAAATATAGAAGATTAGGTTCTATTGGAAAAGCTTTTCCAAGCTTAGATGTCAAAATAGCAGAACCAAATGAAGAAGGAGTCGGAGAATTATTAGCCAAAGGACCATCGATCATGTTGGGATATTATAACAATGATGAGGCAACCAAAGAAACGATAGATGAAGAAGGTTGGCTATATACAGGGGATCTAGCTAAAATGGATCCAGATGGTTACATTTTTATTTCAGGAAGAAAGAAATTTGTGATTGTATTAAAGAATGGAAAAAATATTTATCCAGAAGAATTAGAAACTTTAGTGAATAAAATAGAAGGAATTAAGGAAAGTTTTGTTTATGGAAAACCTGAAGATGATGGCGATTATAAAATTTGTGCCAAGATTGTTTATGACAAAGAGATAGTAGAAGAAATCTACGGAACTTCAGAAGAAGATAAACTAAAGGAATTGATTTGGCAAGAAATTAAAAAAGTAAATAAAACCATGCCAGCTTATAAATATATTAGAGAAATTACGATTACAGACAAAGACTTAATTAAAACAACAACACAAAAAATCAAAAGATTTGAAGAAATTAAAACAGTTTTATAATGTGCAATGGGGACGTTTCTTTTCGCACATGGGCTTCCCCTAGAATGATTGGA
>CANONT010000032.1 GCA_947567695.1 uncultured Clostridium sp. | reverse complement strand
TACATTTCCTATCGTGTTCCATCAAATCTTCTAATGCTTCTAATGTTCCACAATTTGAACATATTTCTGTTTTATTATCTTTTCTTGATATGGCAGGATAACCTACTATTGCATTTTTACATCTTGCACATACTTTTGTTAGTCCTACATAATAATCTGTTTCTCCAAATATTTTATTTGCAAAACATTTATTATTTTTAGTATCTAATTCTATATTCAAATTCATTAAAAATCTCCTTTCCCTAGAACTTGTTTTAAACAATGTTTATTTCTGGATAGATAACTTGTTGCTTATTATTTTAAATTTAAAACGTGGCAAACCTCGTAATGAAGTCCACTATTTAAAATTACATTTAAAACATATCTTATCCCAAAACCTTTATTATTAACTATGACTTATGCAGTCAGTGAAGTAGCTTACACCAGTATTTTATATTTGTCAAAGCCTATAAGTTTTAAAATATGACAAGGCATAAAAAAATTACTAAACAATATTGATAATTGTTTAGTAGTTGTGATATTATAATTAAAAATATAAAGTTCCAGTAGTTTATATTATATGAATTTTATTCTAATAGATTTTACCCAACTTTTTTTAAATTTTGCCCAACTTTTGGAGATAATATAAAATAATTTAAACTAATATAAACTAACTTAAACTAAGTGTCAAATTTTGAGAAGTATTGGTATGACTTTATTTGTTGGTGTATCCTTAGAGTAATTACTACTTCAAGAATTGCTCTAAATTTTGAACTGGGGTGTACTCTTAATCAGAAGGTCGAGGGTTCGACCCCCTCGTTGCCCACCAAAAAATAGCAAGGATTTGAAGCCTTGCTTAATTTTTTAGCAATAAAAAGAGATAGTTGCTCAACATATCTTGTTCACGTTATAGTTAACCTCTCCGATTTCATGTTATAATAGGTAGCAGTTTCTACTATTTTACACCTAATTTGTCATAAATATCCTTAATTTTCTGTATATCAGAAGGATTGGCTTCTTTAATCAGTTTAATGGTATTAAGCCTTGTTTTTAGAGGAAGACCTTCTGAGCCAATATCCTTAACAATTCTAGTTATCCACATAAAAGGCAATAAAGGTGGAAACTTTTTTAAAACAGGAAACTTTTCTTGCATAATTTTCATTTCAGGAAATAATAATTTGACGAAAAGCTTAAATTTTCCATTATTTTTGCCGATAGAATAATGAACATTATTATTAAGATTGGTTCCTCCTAATATAAACCTTTCTATTTCATCCAATTCATCGATGTCATCTGTTCCAAACCATTTATAAGCAATATTTTTAATATTTTCTGCAAAGTCCTGTATTTCTAGCTCTTTAAATATTTGGGATAATTTATTGTAATCCAAAGAATCCTTGTAAGTTTCATTGTATAAGTAAACATCTAAAATATCCTTTGCTGTTATGCCTGCAAATTTAAAATGAGTTAATATATGAACCAAACAAAAAACGTAGGCATTAGCAATATCTAATTGATAAATATTTTCATAATTTTGATATTTTACACAAAGCTTCCAAACATTCTCAAAATATTCGTATCCTATAATATCTTTTTCTAAAACTAATTTTCTATGCATTTCCACAATCATAAAAGGAAACTTTTCAAAAACTAAATGTTTCTCGTGATTATGGCATCTATGGTACCCCATATCTTTCATGACTTGGGTGGCTTTTTTAAAATCGGTGTTTTGTACTAAAATATCAACATCGCACATTTGTCTCATATAATTTTGAGGATAAATGTTTTTCATTAATACACCTTTTACGACTAGAGTTTTTATGTTATTTTTTTCAAAAGTATTTAATATTCTTTCGATTTCAATGTTTTGATTTGTGTCTTTTACAATTTGAGTCGTATAATCTTGATCAATTTTGCTTTTTATTTTTTCTAATTTTCCATATTTTTGTATCCAGTTTTCTAAAAAATTACTCAGATGATTCATTTTAGCCAATTGGTACAATTTTTCTTCGTCAACATCTTTATAGGCTAAATAATCTTTTTCCCATAAAAAACATTTTGTGATTTCTAACAAAATCTTAGCTTCCTTCATTTGTTTTATCCCTTTTCTTTATATTTTTATTTTCTACTACATATTCCGTATCACAAAGCTTAGCTATGCTGTTACGATGAGTGACAATGATACACGTTATATTTTGTAAATTTTTAATATTGTTTATTACATCTTCTTCTGTTTTGGTATCTAAACTAGAAGTGATTTCATCTAAAATTAAAATAGGAGCATTACTGGCAATTGCCCTTGCAATGGATATTCTTTGCAATTGCCCTTCTGATAAACCACTACCTCTTTCTCCGATTTTGGTATCTAATCCTTTTTCTAGTTGTTCAATAAAAGATTTACAACAACTTACTTCTAAAGCTTTTTCTAAATCAGCATCAGAAATGTTAGGGTTTACAAAAGTGATATTTTCTCGAATTGTACCACTTAAAATTAATTTTCCTTGTGGTACATAGGAGAACATATTTCTGGTATCTACATTAATGGGCTGTGTATTGCCATCTTTTAAACGAAAAAAGATTTCACCAGAATCTTTTTGAATAATCCCTAAAATCAATTTTAATAAAGTACTTTTTCCTATTCCAGATTCACCATAAATTACGATATTTTCGCCTTTTTTAATGGTCAAATTTAATTGCTTAAATATTTGTTTATTTTGATAAGTAAAGTTAACGTTTTCAATAATAATACTATTTAAGTTATCATATAACTTTTTATTGTCAATATTGGTCTCGATAACATCTTTTTCAATTTTTTCAAGTTCGATAATTCTTTCGGCTGATCCAATCATATGAAATACATTTTGAACGGATCGAGAAAGACTAATGATAGGTGCCTGAATTTGTGTTACTAATTGTACAATGGAGGTAAGTCCACCGACCGTAATGTTTTTCATCAATAAATTATAAGAACTCCAAATTAAAGCGTAAATATATACGACCTGAAAGATAGAATTAAGTCCTGTATTAGAAGCGATTGAAAGGGTTCTTTGTTTCATTTGTAAATCATACTTTATATTTTGCAATTCCTGTGATTTATCCAAAATAGGATTTTCTGCTTGGAAAATCTTAATAACCAATATATTTTCAAATACTTCTTTAAAAAATAAACGTACGTTGCTACTGGATTCTTGTACTTTTTTGTGAATGTTTTTGAGATAGGGTTTGAATAAATTAATTACGACAAATAGCACAATTCCACCAAGTAATAAAATTCCTACAAATTGTCTGCTAATTTGAAATAGCAAAATAACGGCACAAACAAGTTTGGTTATCATAGATAATATATTCGGAATTAACGAAACTAAAGTATCAATGATAATATCAACATCTGAAACAATACGAGTCATTAAATCCCCAGTATGAAATTTTGTTATTTTTTCATAATTTCGTTTTAAAATATTTTCTAAAATATCTTGTTTGAAACTGATTTCTAATTTAGATCTTGTAGCAGCATCCAAAGAGGCTAATATGGCTCTCAAGGCAATGGCTACTAAGGCTAGGGTAATTAATTGTAAGATATAGGCTTTTAATTGTGTACTTGTCCCAGTTGTTGCAGCATCTATCACATGCTTGGATATCAATATTATATAAATACTTAAAAAGGAATATGTAATATTGATTATATTTAATAATATGAAATTGAGACGATTTGATTTGGTTTTATGAAAAATCCATTTTATCGTTTTACTATCTTTCAATTTTCTAATCCTTTCATTAAATAATCTTTTGTTTCTATTCTTCTATTAGATTATTAGCTTTTAAGTTATGAATAAATTTTTCAGTGTCTGCTTTGGCCTTTTCAAAGTCAATATTATATTTTTTTACTAATTTATTTGCAATTTCGTCTATGGTTATATCTTCTTGTAATAAATCCCACACGAATTTAGAAGAAGCGGTTAATTTTATCATTCCTTGAAATACATTTACCAATTCTCCTGTTGGCACGGCAACTATCGTGTCTGCGATTTCTCTGGTTACAAATCCTTCTTTAATTTTCATGGATATCGACTCCTTTCATGGTTTGGTATGATAATTTTACGGCTTCTTCACTTATATTGCAGTATAGTTTGTAACAGGGAATTTCTTTTAGAATAATATCTATTATATCTAATAATTTTAACATTTGCTCTTTTGTTAACCTTTTTACTGTTTGCTCGAAGAATAAAGAAACAGCTTCTTTGGGTTCTATTTTGTGGATGGAATTTTCGGGTGCTTGCTCTAAAAAACAAATTCCTTTTATTTTCGCTCTTGTATTTTGGCTGATGTCATATTTCCCTGAAAATGGCGTTCCATAAGCATAAATTCCGTCTTCCATGATACGAATGGCTGGCTTATCGTCATTTAATATATAGGGATTTTTTTCACTTAAATATTTTAGCCATAAGGATGTATGAGTGGATTTTCCTGTTCCACAATTGGCAGAGAAAAGATAGGCTTCGTTATCTATGACAACTGCTGATGAATGTAAGAGACATCCGTTGTAGTTTAATAATCCTTTATAGAATGTGGTTCCCATTATCATGTATTCTGCAAGGTCGTCTGTTAGTAGCTCATCAAATTCTTGCTCTTTTTGTATTGCCTCGTCCCTGACAGTAATTCTAAAGTCTCTTTCGATATTTTCATCACAATTGTATTTTTCAGCTCTCTTTTTTGTTGTATCAAATTTAGCATTGAATTCTACGATTAGGTCTGCTATTTTATATTTCATATTTACCTCTTCTGATTTTTTTTCTTTAATTTTATTCTCTTTTTTATTTTACTATATATTTGTTTCTTTTGTCTATTGTTTCTTCGATTTTTACTATTTATTTTATACAAAAATGAGACAGAGGTTTTCTCTATCTCAATGATTTGTAAATGTAATCATATAACTATAAATTTTATATACTAAAAGCCACCCACATTGTTAGTAGTGGTATTTTCGATAGGGCTTGCTGAGCCTTTAGCAGAAGATGTAGTCATTGGTAAAATTAGTGCATCTAATTCATCATAATTTGTTGCCATTTGTAGTACCTCCTTTAATTTACTAATCTTTTCATCTATAATTATAGCACAGGAAACTTATTTTGTCAACCAATTTATGTAAAATGCATTAGAGTTAGCTTGAATTGTGAACAAGAGAATCAAATTTTATATAAACTAAAGAGGCAGGAAATACCTGCCTCTTTAGTTTATATTATGAATTTTTTTTGCCAGCTTTATTCTGCTGGAATTCTAATCACTTTCTTGCTAAAGCCAGTGATAGAATTTGAATTGTGAGATGCATTTTTTAAACTTCTTGTCTTTGCCGTTAATGATAATGTAATATCAAAAATTGGCGAATATACAATCTCTTCCTTTCCGTCTGGATTTGTCACCTTAGCATAGCTTCTAAACTTTACTAAGGTTCCAGCTTCCCACGCCCCTTGAGAAAAACTAATATTATTAGTCCACTCAGCTGAGCCAGTAGTTGTGGTAGCTTCGTTTATTACTGTAAAGACGTTGCCACCAACCACCAGACTATCTTCATTAAGAGGCTGGTTGGTATAGACATAGCCCCATTCCTCCTTTTTGAATCCTTCAGGGATATCAATCCCCCAATATAACCTAACGGTTAGTTCCTGAGGAAGTAATAGACTTCCTGATAATCGTAGGATGGGTTCTTTTTTCTCATCTAAAATGTCTGTAAAGACGGCATGATAAGAAAAATTGTCTTTTACATAAAATCCAAAGATTACCTTAGTTGAAACTATGTGTCCTTTATCATCAGCCCAATGGTCAAGGTATCGGCCTTCAGGGATGATAGCTTCAATTTCCACATAAGTGCCCTCCGACACTTTATTTTCAGAAGTAACTTCACCACCTGTATAGTTGGCGATTTTACCTCCAGTAATTGTTCCTGTAAAAAATTTCTTTTCAGGAACAGGTGAAACGGTAGGACTAGTTGTTGGACTAATCGTCGGTGAAGTCGACGGACTAGCACTGGGGCTAGTGGTCGGACTATTTGTTGGTGAAGTTGACGGGCTAATGGTCGGTGAGACCGAAGGAGCCATTGTCGGTGAATCAGATGGCTGTACTGTTGGTGAAGCTGATGAACTTACCGTCGGTGTCGGCACAATAATAATTATTGGTGGACACTGAGACGGAGCCACTGACGGCGAATTAGATGGCTGTGCTGATGGTAAAGTTGATGGGCTAGCACTTGGGCTAGCGGTCGGTGAAATCGAAGGGGCCACTGACGGTAAATCAGAAGGCTGTACTGTTGGTGAAGCAGAAGGGTTGGCTGTTGGAGCCATAGTTGGACTTACAGATAATTTGTTAATTGGAATAAAAATTGTATCCTTAATAGTTTTACCTGCACTTGTCCAAGAAACCTCAACCTTCCATTGGTTTTTGACTATTTTGGCTGATAAGTCATAGTTATTGAAGGTTTTAACTCCGCTATGCTTTCGTTCTACCATTATGGTAGAATTTTTTTTGAAAGTCTGTTTAGGGAAATTTTTTCCCTGCTCAACAGAAATTAGTTTAGTCTGCTTTATACAGATTCGCATGATGCGATCTACTTTGACAGAAACTTTTTTTTCAGTCCTTCCCTTTTTCAGGGTGATGGTTGCCTTATCCCCCTTTTTCCACTTAATAGTTTTTGGGTTTACAGACCATTTGGAAGTAGGAAGCTTTTTGCCCCGATATGTGACAGAACCTACTTTCGTAAGCTCTTTTTTTGAAACTTTAACACCTTCTGGAAAAAATTTTCCAGATCGTTGTTTAAAGCTAAGAGAACAATATGGGCATTTGCATATGGAAGCATGTTTAATGCTTCCGCCCTTTACTACTTTTACCTCAACAGAAGCTGAGGCTACTGGTGTGTTGAATCCCATTGCCAGCGCCAACACAAGCGCTATAAGCCGGCTAAAAAATTTTCCTTTCATAATTTTTTTCCTCCTTTTTTTATTATAATTATAAATAGAAAAAATAATTACAAGTTCTAAAAAACAGAACTCTCCTCTTTTATTATACTAAAATTTGCCGAAAATGTCAATTTTTTATGAAAACCAAAAAATATATGCATTAAATACACGAACAATGCACATATTTTTTTAACACTTTTATATTATCTCTTTACACGTAAAGCCCTTAAAGAATTCAAAACAGCAAGAACAGAAACGCCGACATCAGCAAAAACAGCTTCCCACATTGTAGATAAACCAAAAGCACTCAAAAGCAATACAGCAATTTTAACTGAAATAGCAAAAACAATATTTTGTCCCACAATTCGCATAGTCTTTTTAGAAATTTGAATTGCTTTACTTATTTTAGAAGGTTCATCTGTCATAATAACAATATTGGCTGCTTCAATTGCACTATCTGCTCCCAAACCACCCATCGCAATGCCGATATCAGCTAAAGCCAAAACAGGAGCATCATTGATACCATCACCCACGAAAGCCACTTTACCTTTTGAAGATTTTTCTTTCATAATTTCTTCTAATTTTTCTGCTTTGTCGCTTGGTAATAAATCAGTATAAACTTGATCCATAGCTAAATCTTTTGCCACACTTTCTCCCACTACTTTTTTATCACCAGTTAATAAAATAGTTTTTCTTATATCTCTTGCTTTAAGATTTTGAATGGCTTGTTTAGCATCGGGTTTTATTTTATCAGCTATTACAATATATCCTACAAATTTTCCTTGAATTGCCACATATAAAACCGTTCCAATCTCATTGCATTTGGTATAAGAAATATGTTTTTTCTGCATTAATTTTTCATTACCAATTAATACATCTTTTCCCTCTACGCAAGCTAATATACCCAAACCAGATAATTCTTCTGTTTTTGTAATCAAATTAGAATTGATTTCTTTATCATATGCTTTTTTCAAGGATAAAGAGATCGGATGATTAGAATAACTTTCTGCATGTACAGCATATTTTAGTAAATCTTCTTTTGAAATTCCCTTAGCTTCTATTGTTTGAACTTCAAAAATTCCTTCTGTTAAAGTTCCTGTTTTATCAAAAACTACCATTTCTGTATGAGCTAAAGCTTCTAAATAGTTACTTCCCTTGACTAAGATACCAACTTTAGAAGCACCTCCAATTCCACCAAAAAATCCTAAGGGAATCGAAATAACTAAAGCACAAGGACAAGATACAACTAAAAAGGTTAAAGCTCGATATAGCCAATCTACAAAAGTAGCCCATCCAAAGAACAAAGGAGGGAGAAAGGCTAGTAAGACTGCTATGATGACAACTGCTGGTGTGTAGTATTTAGCAAATTTACTGATAAAATTTTCAGATTTTGATTTTTTACTACTAGCATTTTCAACTAAATCTAATATTTTACTAACAGTTGACTCACCAAATTCCTTTGTTACTTCTATTGTTAGCAAACCATTTAGATTGATACAACCACTTAACACCTCTTCTCCTAGTTTTACCTCTCTTGGAAGTGATTCACCTGTTAAACTAGAAGTATCTAACATAGAAGTTCCATCTATAATTTTTCCATCCAATGGGACTTTTTCTCCCGGTTTTACAAGGATGATATCTCCGATTTTTACTTCCTCTGGATTTACTTTTGTTATCTCACTTCCGTGTTTGACATTGGCAAAATCAGGTCGAATATCCATTAAGCTAGAGATGGATTTTCTGGATTTATCGACAGCATAATCTTGGAAGAGTTCTCCAATCTGATAAAATAGCATGACAGCTACTGCTTCTGGAAACTCTCCAATAGCAAAGGCACCTATAGTAGCAATTGCCATGAGAAAATGCTCATCAAAAACATCTCCTTTTAAAATGTTTTTAATTGCTTTCCAAACAATTTCTGCCCCTACTATTAGATAACTAATAATATACAAGAAATTACGGATTACTATATTTTCAAAAGGCATTAATAAGGCAAAAATAAATAATAGGAAAGCAGTTAATATTTGTATGATTGTTTTTTTCATTTTTAATCACTCTTTCTTTTTAAATTCATTTTTTATGTTCAATATGTTCAATACCTACTTCAAACAATTGCTTTACATGGTCATCGTCTAACATGTAGTAAACTTCTTTTCCTTCTTTTCTACATTTTACAATACCGCTTCTTCTTAAAGTTCCCAATTGGTGTGAAATAGAGGATTTACTCATATTTAATACATTGGCAATATCACAAACACACATCTCATTTTGATCTAAGGCAAAAAGTATCTTGGTTCTAGTGGTATCACCTAATATTTTAAAAAATTCGGCTAGTTTATTAAATAAATCTTCATCAGCCATATTTTTTAGAGTAGCATTAACAATATCTTGGTGTATGATATTGCAATCACAAATAAATTCATTTCTTGCCATTTTCTCACTTCCTTTCCGCACTTTTTTATAGTATATTTGTTTTTCGATTGAATTGTTACTCAACTGTAAATTTATTATAGTTGAATAACTATTCACTTGTCAAGGGCTTTTATAAATTTTATGGTTTTATTTCGAATGATATATTTTTTGTAAAAATATTATATAGTTATATGAAAATATAAAGATTTATGGTATACTAAGAATGTATTAAGAGATAGTTTGGAGGGGGAACATGTCTAAACAAGAAAAAAACATAATTAATTACATAGTAATATGCATAAATGAATTTGCAAAACAATTCAAAATTACAAGTAAAGAGGCATATTTCTATTTAAGGGATTATAAAGGAATTAAGTTTTTAAAAGAAAATTATGAGGCAGAGCATACGGTAGGATTGGATGATGCAATAGATGATTTAAAACAAGTGTGTATAAAAAATGGAGGAGATATTAAATGATATTATATCATGGTTCAAATTTAAGAATAGATAAGATTAATTTAGCAAAATGTAAACCATATAAAGATTTTGGGCAAGGATTTTATTGCACTACTATAAAAAAACAAGCAGAGTTTATGGCAGAAAGAGTTGTAAAAAGGCAAGGACGGAATAAAAATAGTAAATACTTATGAATTAGCAGAAGAGGTTTTTAAGGATAAAGAATTAAATATAAAAAAATTTGATGAACCGTCAAAAGAATGGGCGAAATTTATATTAAATAATAGGGATAGAAATTTTGCATTCCCCAATAGTCAAGAATGTAACATGGATAATAAATTTGATTTAGTAATTGGACCTGTTGCAAATGATGATATCATTGTATTATTTAGAACTTTTGTAAATGGTTTGATTGATATAGATACCTTAATAAGAGAACTTACATATAAAGAATTAACAGACCAATATTCATTTCATACAGAAAAGGCGTTAAAATATTTGAAAGGGGTATAAAAATGGTATTAGAAAAATTAAATTATTTAGTAGAATGCATAACACAAGATTTAATCCAATACTTAATAGAAGATTATAAAATTACGATGGAAGAAGCTATAGATATGGTATATACTTCAAAAACATTTGAACAATTAAACGATTTTAAAACCCATTTATATTATGAATCTTCAAGTTATGTATATGAGTATTTAAAAGAAGAGTTAAAGATTAATAAAATTTGAAAAAGAGGTGATGGATATGCTAAAAATATATCATACAGATATAAAAACAAATAAAATGGAAGAAATTAAAGAGTTTAAAAAGGGAGCATGGATTAATTTAGTAAATCCATCGGAAAACGAGATAAAAAAAGTATGTGAAAATATCAATATACAAGAAGATTTCATTAGAGATGCCTTAGACTATGAAGAAAAGGCGAGAATTGACCAAGAAGATGATGATAATACAACTCTTTTTATAGTAGATGTTCCCATTATAGAGAAAAACGAAGATAATGATATTTATACCACTATGCCATTAGGGATGATCGTGGTTAGAGATGACTTTTTTGTAACAGTATCTTTAAAGAAAAATAAAGTAATAGAAGATTTTGAAAAGAAAAAAATAAGGAATTTTCAAACTTATATGAAAACAAGATTTATTTTTCAAATTTTGTATTTAAACTCATCTTATTATCTAAATTACCTAAAACAAATCAATAAAGAAACAGAGATAGCAGAATATATTTTAAAAAACTCGATGAAAAACAAAGAGCTTTTAAAATTGTTGAGTTTAGAAAAAGGCTTGGTGTATTTTACAACTTCTTTAAAATCCAATGAAATCGTCATGGAAAAAACAATGAGAGGCAAAATTATAAAGTTGTACGAAGAAGATGAAGAGATACTAGAAGATGCTATTACAGAAAATAGACAAGCTATTGAAATGGCACAAATTTATAGTAATATCTTAAATGGAACTATGGATGCATACGCTTCTATTATTTCTAATAATTTGAATGGCGTCATGAAGTTTTTAACTTCTATTACAATTGTACTTGCTGTGCCAACTATGATCTCTAGCTTTTGGGGCATGAATGTTGGTTTGCCATTTCAAAATAGCTCTTTTGGGTTTGTTGTAATGATTTTGATTTCAGTGGTGTTAACACTACTAGTTACTTGGTGGCTAAAGAAGAAAGACATGTTAAATTAATATAATTGTGATAAAAACAAGGTAGAGATTTTGAACTCTATCTTGTTTTTTGATGAAATAAAACATTTAATTTGCAAAAGTGAACATAATGTGATAAAATACCATCATTATGAAAAAGAAGGAGAAAAGAAGATGGTACAACTAGAAGATTTTTTTGATTTTAATTCGAGTGAGCCAATTAATAGATTGGCATATACGGAAGAAGATATGAAGTATAAAATAAAAGTAATAGAAAAAATGCAAGAATTAGGAATGACTATAACAGTAGATAAAGTAGGAAATATCTGTGGAAGTATCGCAATAGGGAGCAATCCAGAAAAAACATTAGCAATGGTTCTCATACAGATTCAGTCTATAATGGCGGACAATATGATGGACCAGTAGGCGTAATATCAGGACTTCAAACGGTAGAAAATTTATTAAAAAGTAAAAAAATAAATGGAATTATCAAAGTTGCTATTTATGCATGTGAAGAGTCTAGTAGATTTGGTAATGCTTGTATAGGAAGTAAATATTTAAATGGCAATATAACAGAAGAAGATTTCGATAGTATTAAAGATCAAAAAAAGTTAGAACAAGGAAAAGTAATTACTTTAAGAGAAGCAATAGAATATGAAAGACATTATTTAAAACAAAATGTAAAAGGAATTGAAGAAGTAGATAAGATTTTTAGTGAAGACGAGATTGATTATTCCTTAGAAGCACATATAGAACAATATGAAATACTAAATAATAGATATAAAAATAGTAAACAACAAGAAATAGGGATTGTGAATTCAGTCGGTTCAGCTGTTAGAATAAAATATGATGTTCAAGGAAAAGCAGGACATACGGGTTCAACACCTATGAGAAAAAGAAAGAATGCAGTTGATGCCACAGCGTTAATTGGAAAGAAAGTAAGAAAGCTAGGAAAGCAATATGAAGAACAAGGAATGGGAAGAGCAAGTCAAGTAGAGATTAATACGATAGAACATAATGGAAGTTTTAATCAACTGTCAGCAAAGGCACAAGGATTAATTGATTTTAGGATTTTAGGAGAAAATACACCAGAGAAAGTAATGAGAGATTTTGGAGAAATAGTTGAAGGAGTAGAAAAGAAAACAAAAACAAAAATACGACCAACAGTTGTATCAAAGGGAAACCCAGTAATTACTAGTAAAAAATTAAATTCTATCATTATAGATGTATGTAATCAAAAACAAATTAAATATCTTGAAATGCTTTCTTACGCAGGTCAAGATACAGGATATGTTCCAGCGAAGCAAAAAACTATGATTTTTATTCCATCTAAAGGAGGAAGTCATAACCCAAAAGAAAGAACAAAAAGAAAATTTATTGAGACAGCAACGAAAGTTTTAACAGGAACAATACAAGAAGTTCTAAAAGAAAGATTTAAAGATAGCTATAAATGTGAAGTAGAAGGAATAGTAACGACAGAAAAAGATAGAGGCACAGATGAACATACAAAACAATTACAACAAGGAGGAAGGGAGGTTTAGCAAAATCCTCCCCATTTAATAGCTAACAATTACTATAGCTTCATCATGATTTTTTCCTCCGTCCCCAAAATCATTTTAAAACTCAGGACCTACAATATGGGTAATCTTATCTAGTTGAGTTTTTAAATTATTATACAGTTCTTGTGAGATAGATGGTTGAACACCATTATTGAGAGCAGTTTCATAATCATGTATCATCTTCTCAATGTCTAATAATTTCATACTTCTAGTCTTAGAAGCGGTATTTTTATACATATAAATAGGTATGTAATCAGCATGGTCTATGCTGATTTTTCCATCTGTGTGTTTGGTTATTTTCAGATTTAAAATAATAGAATTTCTTGTATTTTCAGCATTTTGGTCACAGATAAAATTCCCCAAAGCATAGATAACAAAGCCATCTTTTTGTGTGCCATCTTCTAAAGTAACCGTTCTTTTTTCCATTGGTTCTAACACATGAGGGTGATTTCCTAAAATGATGTCAACACCATTTTGAAATAGAAAATCAGCTAATTCTTCTTGTTCTGGATTGGCTGTTGTTTGATATTCTGTACCCCAATGCATACAAGATACGATAATTTCAGCGTTTTCTTGTTTAGCACTTTCAATGTCTTTTTTAATTAAATCTTTATCAATTAGATTTACACAAAATTGTTTATCAGAAGGTACAGGAATGCCATTCGTTCCATAAGTGTAATTGATAAAAGCAATTTTAATTCCTTTTACATATTTGAACAAAATTTGATTTCGATCTTCTTGCGTTTTATAAGTACCTAAATGAGAAATATCGGCATCATTTAAAACATCAATTGTTCTGGAAAGCCCTGAAAATCCCATGTCTAAGCAATGATTTCCAGCAGTAGATAACACATCAACACCGATTTTTTTTAAATCATAGGCTAAATTATCAGGAGAATTAAAAGTTGGATAATTACTATAGCCTCGCTCTTTACCAGCAAAACTGGTTTCTAAGCTACCAATGGTAAGATCCGTAATTTTAGTATAACGATAAATATCTTCAAAAACATAAGAAAAATCATAATTATGGTTTTCATCATCAGATTCGATATAAGCATCTAAATATTGGGTGTTATGACACATAACATCTCCAATAGCAGTCATAGTAAAAGTAATATCGGTTTCTTTCTTTTCGGTTTTGTCTTTACTAGAAGTATTTATTTCTGAAATAGTTTGCTCAATACTTTCGTCAACGGATTTTACAAATTGTTTATGTTCAATAAAATTATAAATTTGGTAAAAAATAGTGATACCTATTAAAAACACAAATAGACTAACAATTGCAATGGATAAATTCTTAATAAATTTTTCATCAGAATATTCTTTATTAAAAACTTTTATCTTTCTATTTCCTCTTCCTCTTTGATTTCTTCTCATCATGAAAAATTCTCCTTTTTATATTTGCCATTAGGGACGATCCTTTTTGGCAATTTTTATAACAACAAATTATCACAAAAAAACTAAAAATTCAATAAAATGTATAATTTTTAGAGAAAAACATATACTATTAAAAAATCATTTCTTTTTAGTAAAAAACAAAGGAGGGAAAACAAGTGAAAATCGTTGACAAAATTGCTTTAGTGCTAGTTATCATAGGTGCGATCAATTGGGGATTAATTGGAATTTTTAATTTTAATCTAGTTGAGGCTATTTTTGGAGATATGACAGTTCTTGCTCGAATTGTTTATGGACTAGTTGGTGTATCTGGATTATGGGGAATTAAATTATTATTTGATGATTAAGAAAGGACTGAAATTCAGTCCTTTTTATATTCTAGGAATGTCTTTGAACTTTCTATAATATAAAGCTTTCTGGAGAAAATTGCTTTGCGATTTTAGCGGACGAGCAAAGACAAAGCATGAAAAGTAATCTAATAGAGATTCCTCATATAAAAAAGTCAATACACTTGAAAAATGCAATGATATCATATATAATGCAAAGTGTTATAAGAAAGAGAAAGGATGAGTTTAACATGTTAAGTGCAAACGGAGTTACTGTTAGATTTGGTAAAAGAGTATTATTTGAAGATGTCAATATTCGATTTGGTAAAGGAAACTGTTACGGAATTATTGGAGCCAATGGAGCGGGAAAGTCAACCTTCCTTAAAGTTTTATCGGGAGAAATAGAACCAAGCAAAGGAGATGTTAGCATTGACAAAGGAGAAAGACTTTCAATTTTAAAGCAAGATCACTTTGCTTTTGAAGAGTTTTCAGTTATTGATACTGTTATCATGGGAAATAAAGAGCTTTATGATATTATGAAAGAAAAAGAAGAAATTTATGCAAAACCAGATTTCTCAGAAGAAGATGGCATGAAAGCAGCAAAGTTAGAAGAAAGATTTGCCGAATTAGATGGTTGGAATGCAGAATCCGATGCTGCTATGTTATTAAATGATTTAGGAATTATACCAGAAAATCATTATAAGTCGATGAAAGAAATAGAAGCAAAAGACAAGGTAAAGGTTTTATTGGCACAAAGTTTATTTGGAAATCCAGATGTTCTACTACTAGATGAGCCTACCAATGACTTGGATTTGAAAAGCATCAATTGGTTACAGGACTTTCTAATGGATTTTGAAAATACCGTAATTGTGGTATCACATGATCGATATTTCTTAAATAAAGTATGTACCCATATAGCAGATGTAGACTTTGGAAAAATCAAAGTATATCCTGGAAATTACGATTTCTGGTACGAATCAAGTCAATTAGCTTTAAAACAAGCAAGAGAACAAAATAAGAAAAAGGAAGAAAAAATCAAAGAATTACAAGACTTCATTGCTAGATTTAGTGCCAATGCATCTAAGTCAAAACAAGCTACTTCAAGGAAGAAAACATTAGAAAAAATAGAATTAGATGAAATTAAACCATCGAATAGAAAATATCCTTATGTAGATTTTAAACCAGATCGTGAACCAGGAAAAGAAATTTTGCAAGTAAAAAATGTATCTAAAACAGTAGAAGGGGTAAAGGTATTAGACAAAATATCTTTTGATGTAAAACAAGGAGATAAAATAGCCTTTTTAGCAGATAATGAGATTGCTAAAACCGTATTATTTCAAATCATTAGCGGGGAATTAGAACCAGATGAAGGAGAGTTAGTTTGGGGCACAACGATAACTCATAATTATTTTCCAAAAGATAATAATTATCTATTTGATACAGATGAAGATGTTACCGAATGGCTTAGAAAATATTCAAAAGATCCAGATGAAACCTATGTAAGAAGCTTTTTGGGAAGAATGCTTTTTTCTGGAGACGAAGCGTTAAAAAAGGTTAATGTTTTATCAGGAGGAGAAAAAGTAAGATGTGTTTTATCGAAAATGATGTTGTCAGGAGCCAATTTTTTACTATTTGATGAACCAACGAATCATTTGGATATGGAAAGTATCACATCTGTTAATGAAGGAATGAAAAAATTCATTGGCAATATCTTGTTTACTTCACATGACCATGAATTAACACAAACCGTAGCGAATCGTATTATTGATATTAAAGAAGATGGTCAAGTGATTGATAGAGAAGTTACATATAATGAGTACTTAGGAGTGGAATAAAAAGTCCCCACTTTATCCCAGAACCAGTGGGGACATTAAGGAGGATACGACTATGGCGAGAGTGGATAAAATTAATTATTATTTAAATATTGCAGAAACAGTAGCAGAAAGAGGAACCTGTTTAAGAAATAACTATGGAAGTATTATTGTGAAAAATGATGAAATTATTTCAACTGGTTATTCTGGTGCTCCACGAGGTAGAAAGAATTGTATGGATTTAGGCTATTGTATTAAAAGTGATATGCCAAGTGGCAAAGGTTATGATAGATGTAGATCGGTTCACAGCGAACAAAATGCTATGCTTAGCGCTGCAAGAAAGGATATGATTGGTGCGACTTTATACATGGTAGGCATTAATAATAGAAATGGCGAATATGTGACAGATAATTGGCCTTGTACGTTTTGTAAACGAATGTTGATTAATGCTGGCATTAAAGAAGTGATTATGAGAGATGCCAAGACAGAGTATCGAATTGAACAGGTACAGGATTGGATTGAACAAGATGATTCGTTAGAGTATTAATATAGTGTTTGAACTTTTTTATTTCGCAAATAATGTTTGTATAAAGGTGGGGAATTTATGACAAACTAGTCATAAATATTGAAATAGAATGTCATTTATTGTATACTATAATTAGGTTTGATTTTTTTGAGTAGAAAAGAGGGAGATAACATGGATAAAGATAGAAATAGTACAAAAAGAATTATGTTTATGAAGAAAGCCAGAGATTTTTTTAACAAACAAATTGAAAAAGAAGAGCGCAAACAAGAAAGACAATTAACAAATGAAGAAAAAAACAAAATAGGAAAAAGAATGCTAAAAAAGCACGATTGATAGCTACTGTTGCTACATCTTTTGCTTTAGGTATAGTAGGAGGATCGGAAGGAAGGCATCTATTAGACTCAGGACATACTATAGAAGTAGCGGATAAAAAAGAACATAGCGTCGAAATTGATGCCAAAGAGACGGATGGAATTATACACATTTCGAACGCTAAACATGTATTTGTGAATGGACTGCATGTGAGTGAAGATCAATTAGAAGTAGTAAAAAATATGAATAAAAATTTAGAGATTAATACTAGGCGTGAGGTGAATAGTCTACAAGAGAAACCAGAACAATTGTCAACCTATATAAAAACAATATTGGCTGACGAATATAATCAAGCGAATGGGGCAAATATAACTAGTGATGATATAACGATACATAGAGAAAAGGCAAAAGAAAAGAATGAAAATAGCAATAGTAGTGCTTATGAAAGAATACTAGACGAAGGAATTAATCTAATAAAAGTTACAGTGAAGAAAGAGGATAACGAAAAAGATAATATAGCACTAGCATATATAAAAAATTCTAGAAGAGATTATAAAAAAGCACCTATTTACTTTCCAAAAGACTACGAAAAAGGGCAAGAGATATTAGAAAAACTACTTCCATTAATTGATAACGGATTAGACTGGATAGATCAAAGAGCAGAGGATGGAGGAGCTAAACAAAGTTTCTTTGAATCAATATTAAAGCATAAAATATCTAAAATGAATGAAATTACAACAGAATGTATTAAATTAGATAATGATAAAAAAGAAAGTGCAGATCAAATTACAGAGGAAGAAAGATAAAGCAAAAACTTTATCTTTTTTAAATAAACTAAAAAACACTTGACCAAACCAATACCTAATCTGTTATAATAAAAGGCGAATGAAAAATTTAATAAAGGAAGGATAAGACATGGAAAAAATTATTAAAACAATAGCAGAGGAACTAAATATAAAACCATCACAAGTAGAAAACACTGTAAAATTAATCGATGAAGGGAATACGATACCATTTATTGCACGTTACAGAAAAGAAGTTACAGGTGGATTAAGTGATGAAGTTTTAAGAGATCTAGGAGAAAGGTTAACTTATCTTAGAAACTTAGAACAAAGAAAAGAAGAAGTGATTAAATCCATTGAAGAACAGGGCAAATTAACGGACGAAATTTTACAAGCAGTTGTAATTGCTAAGACCTTAGCAGAAGTGGAAGATATTTACAGGCCATATAAACAAAAAAAGAAAACAAGAGCAACCGTGGCAAAGGCAAAAGGGCTAGAGCCATTAGCTCAGCTTATTATAGAACAAAAAGAGAAAAAGTCAATAGAAGAAGTTGCAAAGGAATATATCAATATTGACAAATTATCAGAAGAAGATAAAAAGAATAAAGATAAGGTAGTTAACACAGTAGAAGAGGCAATTCAGGGAGCATTGGACATAATTGCAGAGGATATTTCAGATAATGCCAAATATAGAAAAGAGATTAAAAGACAATGTTATCGAGAAGGGCTAATTGAAACAAAGGCGACTAACCCAGAAGAGAAATCGAATTATGAGATGTATTATGAATATAGTGAAGCAATTAAATATATTCCAAGCCACAGAATTTTAGCGATTAATCGTGGAGAGAAAGAAGAGTTTTTGAAGGTTAAAATACAAAAGCCAGAAGAGAAAATATTAGCTTACATAGAAAGGGACATTATAAAAGGTGAAACACAATTTATAGCTATGTTAAAAGAAACGATTTTAGATAGTTTTAAAAGATTGATTGAACCATCGATTGAAAGGGAAATTCGTAGTGATTTAACAGAAAAGGCAGAAGAAAAAGCAATTAAAGTGTTTGGGCAAAATTCAAAGCAATTATTGTTAGGAGCACCAATTAAAGGGAAAACCGTTATGGGATTTGACCCAGCTTATCGAACTGGTTGTAAAATAGCCGTTATTGATGAAACAGGAAAAGTCCTAGATTATACAACAGTCTATCCAACCGAACCACAAAATGATGTGGTAGGAGCTAAAAGAGAGCTCTTAAAGTTGATAGAAAAACACAAGATCGATATGATAGCTATTGGAAATGGGACAGCTTCGAGAGAGTCAGAAATGTTTGTTGCCGATATGATAAAAGATGTTGCAAGACCTGTTCACTATGTGATTGTAAGCGAAGCGGGAGCATCTGTGTATTCAGCTTCTAAACTAGCAACCGAAGAATACCCAGATATTAATGTATCCATTAGAGGTGCCATTTCTATTGCGAGAAGATTACAAGACCCATTAGCAGAATTAGTAAAAATAGATCCTAAAGCAATTGGAGTGGGACAATATCAACATGATGTCAATCAAAAAAGATTGGCAGAAAGCTTGACAGGTGTCGTGGAGGACAGTGTTAATAAAGTAGGTGTAGATGTTAATACAGCGACACCATCTTTGTTGTCTTATGTGTCAGGTATTAATCATTCGATTGCTAAAAATATTGTAAAATATAGAGATGAAAATGGAAAACTGAAAAATAGAAAACAATTATTAAAAGTTCCCAAATTAGGAAAGGTAGCTTTTGAGCAATGTGCTGGTTTCCTAAGAATTTTTGATGGTGATAATCCACTAGAAATTACTGCGGTTCACCCAGAAAGTTATGAACCAACTGAGAAATTATTGTCTAATTTAGGATTTGATAAAAAAGATTTACAAAATAAGGAAAAGCTAGAGGAATTAAGAAAAAAATTGAAAAGCGTTAATGTAGCTACTATGGCAAAGGAATTGGAAATAGGAGAAATGACATTATCGGATATTATGGATGAGTTGTCAAAACCAGGAAGAGATCCTCGTGAAGATATGCCAAAACCAATTTTAAGAAGCGATGTTTTAAAATTAGAGGATTTAAAAGAAGGTATGGTACTGAGCGGAACGGTTAGAAATGTTATCGATTTTGGGGCATTTGTTGATATTGGCGTAAAGCACGATGGGCTGGTTCATATTTCTGAAATGAGTGACAAGTTTATTAAAAATCCGTCAGAGGTTGTTTCTGTTGGTGATGTGGTTAAGGTTAAAGTAATTAAAATCGATCAAGAGAGACAAAAAGTGGGACTTTCTATGAAAGTTTAGGTGCAGTGGGGACGTTTCTTTTTGCACATGGTGCCCCCGCTTTAGCCCCAAGTATTTACAC
>CANONT010000031.1 GCA_947567695.1 uncultured Clostridium sp. | reverse complement strand
ACATAAATAAAAAAAATTCTCAAAAAAAGTGTCCAAAAACTTGACGTAGATCCAAGAAACCAATAGTACAAGATTTAGCTTTGTAGGAATAAAAGAGGTAGAAAGAAATGGTCGTAAAGTAGAAGTGGCAGAAAAAATAGATACCCTAGACCAGAAATATGGTCAAAGTCCAAGTAAAGGAATTGACAGTTTAAATAGTGATGGAAGTGAATTAGAAAGAAAGCGAATGCAATCCATTTATCATGTGAGAGGCGATAATGAAAATCAAATAGGTGTTAACATCGGCTCAGCAGGTAATTTGGAGGTTTCCTATATTAGAACACCAAGACAAAATAATGCAGAAGCCATTAGTATTCCGATTGAGACTCGTTCTGTTAGACCTACGACAAGAGAAGTTAGAGAATTTATGAATAAGAATCGAAATATGGATTTAACAGAAGAAACAGAAAGAATACAGCAACATAGGGAAGCTGGTTGTGAAGATATACAGATCCAAGATTTTAATGATAATCCATATGATGATAGACATAGACATATGAAAAAAGAAGATTTAGATAAAGTAGTAGAGAAAATTTTAGAAAATGAAAGAATAGCCGAGGTTTATAATAGAGGAGTGGTAAAATATAAACTTACAGAAAGAATAGAGCAAAAAGGAGGAATCCTGAACGAAGAAATAATAGAAGAACTAGAAACGGAAATGGAAGAAAATGCTCAAAGAGAACATGAGTTACCACGGAATTGCATAAAAAGAAAAGGATTTAGAAAAGACTATTGCAAATCTAAATCCTTGTTTTGTTTAGGTAAAATCCATATTAAACTGGTTCAACATGAACTACAGTTTTATAAATCTTATCCAAGCCATTTACTGTGTTTTCAAGATTATCAGCCAATTTGTGACTTTCAAAAGTGGACATATTACCATCTAGGCAAATGGTTAAAAATACAAGATATTTATCACCAACAGGAGTAGAGACAATCGTTTCTATTCCTTTAATTTCTTTATAACTATGAACAAGATCCAAAATTAAATCTTTGGTTTTATCATCTACACTAATATCCATTAAAACATTATAGCTCTCGATAAAAATGGTAATTCCTGTATAACAAATCCAAAGGGAAATGCCAATACCAACAATACTATCAAACCAATAAATATTAGCAAGTGTAAGTAAAACAGAAAGCAAAGTAAAAGTAGTTACAATACAATCATTTTTGTGATCTTTCATGTTGGCTTCTAACAATATGTTATGATGTTTTTGGTAAGCTTTTTTCGTATACAAGAAAAGCCATAGTTTCGTTATAATGGTTGCGATACATACCACGACTAAAAACCAGGAAAATTGAAGTTCGCTACCTTTTAGTAAAGTAATAACAGAATCATATAGTAATTTACTAGAAACAAAAATCATAGAAATACTGATAAACATAGAAAAGATATATTCCGCTTTTCCATGTCCTAAATTATGATCTTCGTCATCGGGAACACTAGCGATTTTATTGCCAATGAAAGTCATTAAAGAAGCAAAGATATCACCAGCACTATTAAAACTGTCAGCTATCATAGCTTGACTGTGACTGATAAATCCAACGATTGCTTTGATGATTAATAAAAAGATATTTCCTATGATTCCATAGATACCAGCTCTTTTAGTTATCACAAATTTTTCTTCCATCGAAAGACCTCCATTTTTAAATTAGCTTTTTATATTCTTATGATTATAACACAAAAAATAGAAATAAAACAATTAGTTGCAAAAAAAAATTAGTCATGCTATAATTTAAAAGAGTAATACAAAAGGGAAAACAAAAGAGGTGCAATAAAGATGATAATATATACCATGATCTATATATTAATATTTGTAATCTTTGCTTTAGTAGCCTATGCGATATTACAAATTAAGATGTTTGGCATGAAAGTAAAAGATTTTTGGAGTTTTATTGAAGCAAATCAAATGTTAGATAAATTATATAAATTTGCGAGACAATATGAAAATATGTCACCACAAGAACAAATAATATATTTGGCAGAGGCTGAAAAGATCTTTAAGGCTTTTGATCATGTACCAGATGCCTTATGGGAGGAAGAGTATGATAAATATAAAACAGTGTTATCAAAGTATAAAGATATAAAGATGATTCGATGGGCAGAAGAAAATAAGTAGGTGCAATGGGGACGTTTCTTTTTGCACATGACACCCCCAAGATGCCTCTAGCAATCCTTTAAGCCATTTGGCATAAATTCCTCGGCTACCTTACATAACGTTAACAAATTTTAAAACAAAAGCCATAACAATACCCGAAAACAGGACCCTTTATGACTTTTGTTTAAAAATTTGTAAAACTATTTCAGTCGCATTCGTTATTTATGCCAAATGGCATAAAGGATTGCTAGAGGCATCTTGGGGGTATCATGTGCCAAAAGAAACGTCCCCATTGCACCTAAATTCTAATGATCATCAAGCTTAAAAACACATAGGCATAGCGAAAGGCTTGCTTCATGAATAGCCTAGATTTTAAGACGTGAAAGGTTTCGGATAAGGCACAATATTTATCGACAAAGGTTAATACAAAACCTTCTATCGATTTTGGAAATTTAATCGTAACAGGCCACATGTGTTTGATAATAATATCTTTTTCTTTTTCATTTAAATCAAATAGTTTACAGGCATTTTCACAAGCTTTTTTACCATGGGTAAAGGCGTGAAATCCTTTTCGATCTGGTTGTCTTACTCGCCAATCATATAGAAATAGATCGTGGAGCATGGCAGCACGAGTAAGTGATTTATAATCTAAGTGATATTTTTTTCCAATTAAGAAACAATAGTAAGCAGCTGTATAACAGTGTTCAAAACAACTTGTTTCATAGTGTTGTCTATAATTTTTCATTTCTTGCACGGTTTCATTATGAATTAATTCTTTTATAATGTTTTGGAATTCTTTGTCATTATTTGATAAATCTTTCGTTACTATTTTCATTGATATCCCTCTTATTTTTCTAATGCTATCAAGGTAAGATTTATTATGCTTTTTCACAATTGTAAGTGATAACATTGTTCATTTTTTTATGTACTTCAAATTTAATTATAACATACATAAAACAAATCATGCAAATTTCTTTTTAAAATTAAGAATTATTTCATAAGTTTTTCTAATATTTGGATCGCATTGGTAGCAGCTCCTTTCCTTAGGTTATCAGCTACAACCCATAAGTTCAAGCCATTTTGAATACTAAAGTCTCGTCTAATTCTTCCAACAAATACCTCATCATTTCCATTGGCTTTACTAGCTAAAGGATAAAAGTTTTTTTCTGGATTGTCGACTAGGACGATTCCAGATGAGTTTTCTAATAATAGGCGAATGTCGTAAAGATCAAAATCTTTTTCTAGCTCGAGATTGATGGATTCGCCATGACAGTTCGCAACAGGGACTCTTACTGCTGTTGCTGTGATGGGTAGATCTGGATGGTGTAATATTTTTCTGGTTTCTTCTATCATTTTATATTCTTCTTTTGTGTAACCGTGTTCCATAAAAACATCAATGTGAGGAATGCAGTTATTATAAATGGAATAGGGAAATTTTTTTAATTGGGTTCCTTCTGCTTTGCTTTCTAAATCTTCCATTCCAAATCGTCCACTTCCAGAAACGGCTTGATAGGTGGAATATACAATTCTTTTGATGTGATATTTGGTATCAATGGCTTTTAAAGGAAGCATGGCTTGAATCGTGGAACAATTTGGATTGGCAATAATTCCATTATGGGACGAAATGTCTTCTGGGTTTACTTCTGGGACAACAAGTGGTACCTCTGGATGCATACGAAATACACTACTATTGTCAATAACAATACAGCCTTTTGCAACAGCGATGGGTGCGTATTTTTCGGATACACTTCCACCAGCACAAAAGATTGCATAATCAAAGTGATTGTCAAATGATTTTTCTGTTAATTCACACATAATATAGTCTTGGTTTAAAAATTGAATTTTGAAACCAGCTGATTTGGCAGAAGAGAATAGGGTATAAGTAATATGCGGAAAAGCTTTTTCTTCTAGTACTTTTAAGACAGTTCTGCCAACTAATCCACTGGCTCCAACGATGGCAACTTTATAATTGGTTGACATGGAAAGACCTCCTTGTAAATGGATTTTATTATAAATTATGCAAAATTAATTGAATTGCTACTTTTTTAAAAATAAGGTCATAGAGTATATCTAAGCTTACAGTTAGAAGATCTTATTATATAAAATGAGGAATGACCCTCAGTCGGAGCTATCATGTGCGAAAAGAAACGTCCCCATTGCACATTGCTAGGGTAGAAGCTATACTGAAACCGTAAAAGGCAAGAAAGAATACCAATTATAATATCAATGCTAGAGGAAAAACTTGGTAATAAAACAAAAATAGATCCAACGGTAAAACCAATAATGCTATAAAAGGTAGGAGTATAAAAATGTTCTAATAAGTATTTGGTTAGTTTCATGAAGCATAAACTTCCAAGAATGACTCCTATACTAAGTGGCAGTAAGACAGGAAGATATAAATTAGAGACAGATGTTAAATAAATGCTATAAATACCGAGTAACATTAGAATAATGGTGCTACTGACACCTGGGACAACAATTCCGTACTGACATGAGAAATCCACATAAAATTAAATAAGGAAAAGTAATGGTTTCAAGTGTTTGAATGGCTAAAGTTTTTTCTAAAATAATACAACCAATACCAATGAAAAGGGCAAGTAGAAAGAAAAACCAATGATAAGGTCTGGAAACTTGTTTTTTATTGCTTTCTTTTAGTAAAGAGGGAAGGCTTCCTAAAATTAATCCGATAAAGATGGATTTTGTTTGTATGGGAAATTGATAGAGACAATAATTTAAAACATTACCAAATAAAATGACACCAAAACCAACCCCTATTAGAATAGGCAAAAGAAATTTAAGGTTATTTTTTATATCATGAAAGAAGTTTAATATACTGTCTAAAAGTTTTTCATAAATTCCAAAAATTACACAAAATACTCCACTACTAATGCCAGGAAGAATGGCTCCACTGCCAATGGCAACTCCTTTTAAACAATTTGATAAAAATTTCATTTGTAAACACCTCGTTCTATTTATATGAATGAAATGAAATTAAATGATGAAATATAGGAAATTTAAAAATTGAAACTTGAATTCAAAAGGTATTGACAGATAATGGAAAATAGTGTAATATATAAGTGTTATTTCAAGTAAAAAATTAAATCTAACTTTTAAAATCTAATTTTCAAAAAAAGTTGAAAACAAAAGAAAAAATCTAATAATCGAAGAAAATTACAAATAGGTACAAAACAAAGCACAGATTTACTTTAAAATAAAAATTGACAGCAAGATAAAAAGGAGGTAAAATTGAAAAAATGAATAAAATAAAACCATTTACCTATAAAGATTACATATATTATAAGGCGATTTTTCAGCAAAATAAGAATGATAAGTCCTTTATGTTATGTGATGTAGGAGAAAACTATAACTATAAAAAAGAGATAAATAATCCACATGATAAGATTTTTAAAGATGTACTAGATGATAAAAAAGAGGTAGTAACCTTTTTAAATGAGATGTTAGAATTGGAGAATACACCAGAGGCTTTGCAAGAAAATGATGTAGAAAAGTATAATAGAGAATTTATTACAGAAGATTTTCAAAGTATAGCATCAGATGTCATCTATAAAAAGAAAGACCAAAAAATATTTTTTCTGATTGAACAACAGTCAACAATAGATAATGCAATGGTATATAGAATATTAAAATATAATATGGCAATTTTGGAAAGTGCTATCGAGAAAGAAAAATTAAGACAAAAAGATTATAAATTACCAACTATATATTCTTTTGTAATATATACTGGTAACAAAAAATGGAAGGATAGTAATAATTTAATAGGCAAACAGGAAAAGTTAGCTGGTTGCAAACCAAAAACTTTTGCAAATTTTCAATTGATAGATGTTAATAATTATACGAAAGAAAATTTGTTAGAAAGCAAAAGCTTACTAACTAAAATGATGCTGTTAGAAAAGGCAAGAAGTTATGAAGAGTTAGAAGATTATTTACAATTAATTGTGGAAAAAAAGATGAATTATAGTCAAAAGATATTTTTACAAAGGCTTATAAAATATGTTTTTTACGATAAATTGAATAATCAAAAATTTGATAGGTTTATTAAAGAATTGCAATTGAAACAAAGTAAAGGAGGAAATAGCATGTTTGTAGAAATAATAAGCAAAAAAATTGATGAAGTGTTTGAAATGCAAGAAAGGGTAAAAGAGCAGGAGACAAAGGTAAAAGAGCAGGAGACAAAGGTAAAAGAGCAGGAGACAAAGGTAAAAGAACGAGAGAAAAAAATAGAAAAGAAGGAAGCAGAAATAGCACAAAAGAAAATCGAAATTATAAATCAGGCAGAAAATCAAATGATAATCAATATGATAAAAAATAATATAGATGAAAATACAATCTTGAAAATTGTTAATATGGATAAAAATAGATTAGCGAAAATAAAAAGGCAAATAATAGCAAGTTGATGCAAACAAAAAAATAGAATAAACCCCAATTATTAGATAAGAAATTTTAATAAGGAAGGGTTTATTTTTTTGAAAGGATATAGCAATTAAATTTCTTTATACTGAGAGGTCAGTTCCATCGTTTTTTTGTATCATTTATGATATAAATAATAAGGATTGAGAAGGAGAAAAACATGAGTGAGAGATTATATCATTATACCAAAATAACAGACTTAAAAGACATGTTAAAAAAGTCAGGCAAAAAATATGCAAATAACATAGCCTATCAAATCAAAAAGGAAGAAGGCAAGTACCAAACGATAACCCATAAAGAAGTAAGAGAAATGATAGATGCATTAGGAACAGCGTTAATTGATATGGGGCTTAAAGGAAAAAAAGTTGCAGTCATTGGAGAAAACCGATGGGAATGGGAAATTGCGTATTTATCAATCGTATGTGGCACAGGAATTGTAGTGCCATTAGACAAATCTTTACCAGAAAATGAATTAAAAAGTTTGATAGAACGTTCTGAAGTAGAGGCGATTTTTTATTCAGAGAAATATGAAACGATATTAGAAAATGCTAAAAAGGAAGGCGTTGGAAAATTAAAACATTTAATATCAATGGATTTAGAACAGCATACAAAAGGAATTTATGCAGAAAAAGAGTTAATAGAAAAAGGAAAACAATTAATTAAACTAGGGAATACAGATTTTACAAAAGCAGAAATAGATTGCGAAAAAATGAGTATTATGCTATTTACCTCAGGAACTACATCAGCATCTAAAATAGTAGCTTTATCTCATAAAAACTTGTGTTCCAATTTGATGGACATTGCTTCTATTTTAGAGGTGGATAGCAAAGATGTATTTTTATCATTTTTGCCATTACACCATGTGTTTGAATGTACAGTTGGTTTTTTATTTGCTTTATACAAAGGGGCTAAAACCGTATTTTGTGATGGCATTCGACATATTCCAGAAAATATGAAGGAATATCAAGTTACAGTTATGGCATCTGTACCAGCTATTTATGAGAGAATTTTTAGAAATATTCGCAAACAGTTACAAAAGCAAGGAAAAGTGGAAGAAATATTACAAAAAGAAGAACAATGTAGAAATTGTAGTATGGAAAAGAAAAAAGAAGTGTTCCAAGAAATTCATGATATGCTAGGGGGAAAGGTAAAATTACTAATTAGTGGAGCAGCTAGCCTAGATGCTGGAATTGAAGAAAAATATAGACTACTTGGTTTTAACATGGTACAGGGATATGGATTGACAGAAACGTCACCAGTTATTGCCATAGGAACGAAAAAATACTACAAAGTTGGTTCGATTGGGAAAACAGTGCCTAGTGTGAATGCCAAAATAATAAATGCCAACCAAGAAGGAATTGGAGAACTAGTGGTACAAGGCCCAAATATTATGCTGGAATACTTCGGGAATAGAACAGAGACCAAAAAGGCATTAGTAGATGGATGGTTTCACACAGGCGATTTAGCAAGAATTGACGAACAAGGATATATTTTTATTTGTGGCAGAAAGAAGAGTGTAATCGTTTTAAAAAATGGAAAAAACATCTTCCCAGAGGAAATGGAAAATTTAATCAACAGAATAGAGGGAGTAGAAGAATCTTTTGTTTTTGGAAAACAGATGTCAGAGGATCCAAACGATATAAAAATATTTGCAAGAATTGTTTATCATCAGGAGATTGTAGAAAATACTTACAAAGTACAAGGTGAAGAAGCGATTTATCAAGCCCTTAATGAAAAAATAAAAGAACTTAACAAAACAATGCCACAGTATAAATCGATCAAGGGCATTTTGGTGACACAAGAGCCATTAATTAAGACAACTACCAATAAAATAAAACGACAAAATAATTTGGAACAAATTAGAAAAGAGGAAGCGATGTGCAATTAGAAAATTTAAAGACGACATTTTTAGGAAGAAATTGGATTCATGTTCAAGTGATTGACTCGACACAACTGGAAATTTGGCGACAAATAGAAAATGGGAAAATTGAAAATGGTACATTAGTTTTAGCAGATATTCAAACCAATGGGAAGCGGAACTCATGGAAGAAAATGGTTTACCGATGAAAAAAATAACATAGCATTTTCTTTTTTAGTAGAAGCCAATTGTAAAATCGAAAAACTAGAAGGTCTTACTGTTGAGATTGCAGAGACTATGGTCGAGGTTTTTGAAAAGTTGTATGGGATTTCTCTTGGTATCAAATTTCCAAATGATATCGTGTATCAAGGAAAAAAACTAGGAGGCATTTTGACAGAAACCAAATTACAAGGAGAAGTGGTAAAATATCTTGTCATTGGAATTCGGTATCAATACTAGTCAAGAGAGGTTTGATGAAGAGATTGAGGAACTTGCTTCTTCGATTAAAATAGAATTCGGTATAGAGGTGGATTCGATAAAAGTCATAACAGAGTTTTGTAATTTATTGGAAGAACGATTTAGAAAAAGAATTGGATTTTAATGTAAGTAATTGTGACATATGCGTTAGTTAGCTACTTACGAAGTGCTGTAAAAATAATAGATTATATCTCTAGGTTGGTCATAAAAGGAGAAAGGATGAAAGTATAATGAAAATTGGTTTTTTATTTCCTGGTCAAGGTTCTCAAAGTATAGGAATGGGGAAAGATTTATATGAAAAATATGAGGAAGTAAGGAAAGTATATGAAAAAGTAAAAGAATTGACAGGGATTGATATAGCAGAAATGACTTTTCATGGAAAAGAAGAAGAATTAAATCAAACTAAGAATACGCAACTTGCCATTTTGACTATGAGTTTAGCTATTTTAGCTGTATTAAAACAACAGGGCATGCAAGCAGAAGTGTCAAGCGGATTAAGCTTGGGAGAATATTCAGCTTTGATAAATAGCCAAGCCATTAGTCTAGAAGAAGGTGTCAAACTGGTTCAGAAAAGAGGAGAATATATGCAAGAACTAGTGCCAGAGGGAGAATGGCTGATGGCTGCTATTATGGGTATGACTGAAGAACAAGTACAACAAGTTTGCCAAAAAGTAACCAATGGCTTTGTGGTTCCAGCTAATTTTAACACAACTGGACAGATTGTCATTTCAGGAGAAAAAGAGGCAGTGGAACAAGCAGAGGTGATAGCAAAAGAACTCGGTGCTAAAAAAGTAAGAGTATTAAAAACAGCTGGTCCATTTCATACAGAAAAGCTGATCAAGGCATCTGAGGCTTTAAGAAAAGAATTAGAGCATATTACCATTCATGATTTTGATACAGCTGTTGTTAAAAATTTAGATGGTACAGTATATACCCCAAAAGATGATGTGAAAGATATTTTGGCAAAACATATTATTAGCCCAGTTCAATTTGCAAAAAGTTTAGAAACTATGTTGGAGATGGGGGTTGATACTTTTATTGAGATTGGACCTGGTAGGACTTTGTCAGGTTTTGTGAAAAGATTAGACACAGATCAGGACATTACCATTTTGAATGTGAATAATGTGGAGACATTGGAAAGGGCGCTAGATGATTTTGGGGACGGAGGAAAAAATCATCTTAAATAAAAATGAAAAAGTATAGATAATTTGTGGGGAATAAGAAGAGGATGATTTTTTCCTCCGTCCCCAAAATCATTTGAAAGGAGAGTTGAGAGTATGAATAAAGTAGCATTGATTACAGGTGCAACAAGAGGCATTGGAAAACAAATTGCGATGACATTGGCAAAAGAAGGATATGATATTGCACTAAATTATCGCAAGGAAAATGAAGAATTAGAAAATGCCAAAAAGGAGATAGAAGGAAATCAAGTAGAGTGTTTGGCTGTTAAAGGTGATGTGTCTAGTTTTGAGGATTGCGAAGCATTGGTAAGACAAGTGATTGAAAGGTTTGGAAAAATTGATGTATTAGTGAATAATGCGGGTATTACGAAAGATATGTTATTGATGAGAATGAAGAAAGAGGATTTTGAACAGGTGATTGATGTAAATTTAATAGGCACTTTTAATGTGACAAAACAGGTAATCAATTATATGCTAAAAGCTCGCTCTGGTAGGATTATCAATATTTCTTCAGTGGTAGGTGTTTCTGGAAATGCTGGACAAACGAATTATGCGGCATCAAAAGCAGGCATGATTGGTTTTACTAAAAGTCTAGCGAAAGAAGTGGCTTCAAGAGGCATTTTAGTGAATGCAGTGGCTCCTGGTTTTATTGAAACAAGTATGACAGAGGTTTTGAAGGAAGAGGTAAAAGAGGAGATCGCAAAAAGCATTCCTCTAAAACGTATGGGAAATTCTCAAGATGTGGCTAATGTCGTGAAGTTTTTGGCTTCGGATGATAGTGCTTATATGACAGGGCAAGTGTTACATGTGGATGGTGGCATGCTAATGTGAAAAACAAATGGAAAGTAGAAAATGATGAGGTAAAACCAAAAGAAGCCCTTATCTTTTGGCAAAGAGTAAAGGCTTCAAATGGTGGTGCTAGGCTTTTTTAAAGACAACATCAATAAAGTTTGGATTGAAAGATTCTATTCTTGAAAATTCATACATAGAAATTTCACTTGAACCTAAGTCTGACAATACCTCCTTTGACAAATCTCGGATCAATCCAGAGTTTTCATGAGGATGTATTGTAATATGTAGCTCATTAGGAAATTTGCTATTGTTGTCAAAAAATTCACCTACTATCTGAGCTAAAATTTTTAGCTTAATAGAAAAACCTTTTTCCAGATAGTTTTGCCAAAGTTCACTTGTACTTTTGTTAACATATTCTACCATGAGAATTTACCTCCTTTAGTGTTATGTTGACATTATAAATGCATAAAAAATAAATTCAATAAGAAAGGAAGAAAAAAATGGAAAAAAGAGTTGTTATTACAGGATTAGGAGCGATCACTCCTATTGGAAAAAATACAGAAGAAACATGGAAAGGAATCCAAGAAAAAAAATGTGGGATTGACAAAATAACGTTATTTGATGCAACAGGATATAAAACAAGTTTAGATGCGGAAGTAAAAGACTTTAATCCACTAGATTATTTAGATCCCAAACAAGCAAAAAGACTAGATAGAAGTTCTCAATTTGCTTTAGTAGCAGCAAGAGAAGCTTTTCAAGATAGTGGGATAAACGAAAAAAATACAAATTTAGAGAAAGTTGGTGTATTTGTAAGTTCTGGAATTGGAGGTCTAAAAACCATTCAAGAACAATGTGAAATCAATCATGTAAAAGGTAATAACAGAGTGTCACCGATGTTTATTCCTATGGCAATTGCCAATATGCCAGCTGGGAATATTGCCATTGATTTAGCTTTAAAAGGAGAATCTATTTCCATCGTGACAGCCTGTGCGTCTTCTACCCATGCAATTGGAGAAGCCTATAAAACTATCAAGTATGGTTCAGAAGATGTTGTTCTAGCAGGAGGAACAGAGGCTTCGATTTGTAGTGTGGGAATTGCTGGATTTGAAAATATGAAAGCATTGTCACAAGCAACGGATAAAAACAGAGCAAGTATTCCTTTTGATAAAGAAAGAAGCGGATTTGTCATGGGAGAAGGAGCTGGCATTCTTGTGCTAGAGGAACTAGAACATGCTATCCAGAGAAAGGCTAAAATTTATGCAGAAGTGATTGGCTATGGTGCTACCTCAGATGCTTATCACATTACTTCACCAGCCCCTGAAGGAGAAGGCGGAGCAAGAGCCATGAAAAGAGCGATGGAAGATGCTAATTTGAAACCAGAAGAGATTGATTATATTAATGCACATGGTACTTCTACTCATTTAAATGATTCATGTGAGACAATGGCTATTAAGTCTGCTTTGGGTGAGGCTAGTAAAAAGGTAATGGTAAGCTCAACCAAAGGGAATATAGGTCATTTACTAGGGGCAGCAGGTGGCGTGGAAGCTATTATTTGTGCGAAAGCGATTCAAGATCAAATGGTTCCACCAACCATTCATTATCAGGTAAAAGATGAAGAGTGCGATTTAGACGTGGTACCAAATGAGGTGAGAAATGTGCCTGTTAATGTGGTTATGTCGAATTCTTTGGGGTTTGGTGGTCACAATGCTAGTATTATTTTGAAAAAATATCAATAATGTTTAATAACAAAGTTTATTATATTTTTCTGAAATAACTCCCAGCATCGCACAGTCTGTAAATAATAACAGACTGTAGCTTGCTGGTCCCCCCGAATTGTTATTTCATAAAAATATAATAAACTTCTATAAATAAATAAGAATAGAAGGGAAGATAGGTATGGAGTATGAAAAGATTAAACAATTGATGGAAGATATGGGCAATTCTAAGTTGACAGCCATTGATATTGATTTTCCAGATGGTACAAAAATTAGTATGAAAAAAGACGTAAAGCAAGTTATTACAATGGCAGAGAATCTACCAGTAGAAAATTTGTCAACCAAGAAAGAAGAAAATGTGGAAACGAAAGAGGAAAAATCGGAAAGAACCTTAGAAGAAGGGAACATCGTAAAATCACCAATGGTAGGAACTTTTTATTTAAAACCTTCTCCCGATCGTGAGCCTTATGTGCAGGTTGGACAAAGAGTGAAAAAGGGTGATGTTCTTTGTATTATAGAAGCAATGAAATTAATGAATGAGATAGAGTCTGAATTCGATGGAGAGATTATAGAGATTTTAGTCAATGATGAAGAACCAGTAGAGTATGGGAAACCTTTATTTATTATAAAATAGAAAGCTGGCGATAGCTCGCCAGCCGGAGGATAAATCCTCTCCCTCCTAATCTTCTAGTAGTGTACAGTCTTGTATTTATCATCAGCAATAATTTTAATGTTATACTCGGCACAATCTATGAGTTTGTGCATGACAATCTTTATGCACTCATTAGAGTACATTCTTGGAATCCTAATACAATGATCAGGAAGTTCCAAATCTACAGGGTGCAAATCAAAACATTCAGGAGATAAAGGATCTTTTTTGACAGAAGCATAAGTTTCTATCATATAGTTTAATACTCCCCGAAGTTCTCCAATGAAGGGAGGAAAATACCTTGAAAGGTCATCTCGGGTATCTTCCACTGTGCTTTTCTTAATAAGTAACATACTTAATCCTCCTTACTAATGTAAAAATTTATTATGTAACATTTACCATTATATCATAAATTTTATATAAATGCAAAGAAAGAAGTGAAAAACAATGTTAAACAAAGAAGAAATCAAACAAATCATTCCACAAAGAGAACCATTTTTAATGATCGATGAAGTGGAAGAATATAAAGCAGGCGAAAGTGCAGTAGCCTATAAATACGTAAACGAAGAAGAATGGTATTTCAAAGGACACTTTCCAGGAAATCCAATCATGCCAGGAGTGCTAATTACAGAAAGTTTAGCACAAACAGGAGCAGTAGCCATTCTTAGCTTAGAAGAAAACAAAGGAAAAAATGCTCTGTTTGGAGGAATTGACAAAATGAAATTCAAAAAAATGGTAGTACCAAGAGATAAGCTAAAATTGGAAGTAAAAATCATTAAGAAAAAGGGACCAATTGGAGTAGGAGAAGCAATAGCAACTGTCGAAGACAAAGTCGTAGCAAAAGGAGAATTAACCTTTGCCCTAGTGTAAGATTTGTGACAAAAAGGGGCGACCCTCTTGTCACAAAATCTTTTCAAAGAAAGGAAAGTGAAAGTAGTAGTATGAATAAGATTTTGATTGCTAATCGAGGAGAAATAGCGGTTCGTATTATAAGAGCTTGTAAAGAAATGAACATTAAGACAGTAGCGGTATATTCAGACATTGATCAAAATGCTTTGCATACTCGTTTGGCAGATGAAGCGGTCTGTATTGGTCCAGCTAATAGTAATAAAAGTTATTTGAATTTTAAGAATATCATAGAAGCTGCTAATATAACAGGTGCAGATAGTATTCATCCTGGATTTGGATTTTTATCGGAAAATAGCCAGTTTGCTAAGATATGCGAAGAGTCGAATATCAAATTTATTGGACCATCTTATCAAGTAATTGAAAAAATGGGAAATAAGTCAAATGCAAAAGAACTAATGAAATCAGCAGGAGTGCCTGTTATTCCAGGTTCTGAAGGAAGTGTGAAAGGCTTAAAAGATGCCATGAAAATAGCAAATGAAATTGGCTATCCAGTAATGCTAAAGGCAGCAGCTGGTGGTGGAGGCAAAGGGATTCGTATCGTAAATTCTGCGGAAGAATTGGAAAATGACTACAATATTGTAAAGCAAGAGGCAAAGATGTCTTTTAATGATGACGAAATATATATTGAGAAGTTTATCAAAAATCCAAGACATGTAGAGATACAAATTTTGGCAGATGAACATGGAAATGTGATTCATTTAGGGGAAAGAGATTGTTCAATTCAAAGGAAAAATCAAAAGATAATCGAAGAAACGCCATCTACTGCTATCGATGAAAAGTTAAGAAATAAAATGGGTGAGGCTGCTATCAAAGCTGCTAAAGTAGCGAAATATACTAGCTGTGGAACCATTGAATTTTTGGTAGATGATGATAAAAACTTCTATTTTATGGAGATGAATACTAGAATTCAAGTAGAACACCCAATTACAGAAGAAAGAACGGGAATTGATATTGTAAAAGCCCAAATAAAAATAGCAGCAGGGGAACCGTTAAAATTAAAACAAAAAAATATTGAATTTAGAGGGCATAGTATCGAATGTCGAATCAATAGCGAAAATCCAAGCAAAAACTTTATGCCATGTCCTGGAACCATTACAGGGCTAAATCTACCAGGAGGCAATGGAATTAGAGTTGATACCGCTATTTATGAAGGCTATACAATTCCACCTTCTTACGATTCTATGATTGCTAAAATTATCACACATGGTGATACGAGAAATGAGGCAATTAGCAAAATGAAAAGAGCTTTAGAGGAAATTGTCATTGAAGGCGTAGATACTAATATTGACTTCTTATTTAAAATTATAAAAAATCCCGATTTCATTAGAGGGAATTTTGATACATCATTTATTGAAAAGATGGTTTAGAAGAAATGGCGAGTTTGTGCTTGGCGAGTTTGTGCCTGTCCCAAAGTCGCCACCTTGAAAGGAGCTAGAGTGCATGATTGTTGATAAAATAAAAAAGAGAGAACCAACGGCTAAAAGAACAGAAAATCGAGTTGATATACAAGTCGGAAAATGGGTAAAATGCGATAAATGCAAAGAAATTTTGTACAAAGAAACAGTAAGAGCTAATAGCAGTATTTGTCCCAATTGTGGTGCTTATTTTAGAATGCATATTAATAAGAGATTAGAAAGTATCATAGATCCCAATACATATGAGCGATTTGATTTAAATATCGATACAACTAATCCATTAGAATTAGAGGATTATCCTAAGAAAATAAAAGGATTAAGAGAAAAAACAGGGATTCAAGAAGCAGTGAGTTGTGGAACAGGTGAGATAAAGGGCGAAAAGGTTGTTGTTTGTGTTATGGATAGTGGCTTTTTAATGGGAAGTATGGGAGTGGTAGTAGGAGAAAAAATTACCTATGCGATTGAAAAAGCAATTGAACTAAGGTTACCATTGATTATATTTTGCGTTTCTGGTGGTGCTAGAATGCAAGAAGGAATTGTATCTCTTATGCAAATGGCAAAAACGACAGCAGCTATTGCAAAGTTAAATGAGGCTGGTTTATTATACATATCTGTCTTAACAGATCCAACGTATGGAGGTGTTACAGCGTCTTTTGCTAGTATAGCTGATATTGTATTGGCAGAACCAAATGCTATGATTGGTTTTGCAGGACAAAGAGTGATTAAACAAACGATTGGACAGGATTTGCCAGAGGGCTTTCAAACTGCTGAATTTTTGCTAAAGCATGGTTTTATTGATAAGATTGTGGAAAGAAAAGAATTGAAAGAAATGTTATATCAGTTAATTCTGTATCATAAATAACAACTAGGAATTTAATGAGATGATTTTGGGGACGGAGGAAAAAATCATCTTGCTTAAATTAGAAATAGAAAATGGTGTAATAATTAATATTTTAAGATGATTTTTTCCTCCGTCCCCAAAATCATCTTGGGAAGGAATGTAAAATGAAGGAATTAACGGCATGGGAAAAGGTAGAAATAGCAAGAAATCCCAAAAGGAAAACAGCGTTAGATTATATAGAAGAAATTTTTGATGATTTTATCGAATTACATGGTGATAGAAGTTTTAGAGATGATCCTTCTATTGTATGTGGTTTAGCAAAAATAGGGAAACAGAATTATACGATTATTGCAGAACAAAAAGGAAGAACCACCAAAGAAAATATGGAAAGAAACTTTGGTATGCCAAATCCAGAGGCTTATCGAAAAGGGATCCGTTTTATGAAGCAAGCTGAAAAGTTTAAAAGACCAGTGATTACTTTTATTGATACCAAAGGAGCCTACCCAGGGATTGAAGCAGAAGAAAGAGGTCAACGGAGAAGCGATTGCTAGTTCTATGTTAGAGCTTAGTAAGTTAAAAGTACCAGTAATTTCCATTGTAATTGGCGAAGGGTCTAGTGGTGGTGCTTTGGCTTTGGGTGTTGGAAATAGAGTGTTAATGCTAGAAAATGCTATTTATTCTATTTTGTCACCAGAGGGCTATGCTAGTATTTTGTGGAAGGATGCTTCTAGGACAAAGGAAGCAGCTGAAAAAATGAAGTTGACAGCTAAAGATTTATACGAACTAAAGATGATTGATCAAGTGATAAAAGAACCTAAGGGGGATGAAGAGGAAAGCTTCTTAAAGGTTGCTAAAAGCTTAAAAAAAGAGATTAAGAAAACAATGGAGGAAATGAAAGACAGGAGTCCAGAGAGCATAGTAGAGGAACGCTATCAAAAGTTTAGAAATATGGGCGAATATAAATTTATTTAATCATTATATTTTTTAAAAGTAGGAGGAAAAGAAAATGTTATTAGAAGGAAAGAAAATATTAATTATGGGAATTAGAAATAAGTGGAGCATTGCATTTGGTATTGCGAAGTCTGCCTATGAAAATGGAGCAAAGCTTATTTTTACATACATGGGGGAAGAGAATAAAGATAAAATCGAAGAATTGGTATCTGAATTTGAAGGAAGTAAAGCCTATGTTTTAGATGGGGCTTCAGAAGATGAAAAGGTAAAAGAGGTTTTTACTAAAATCAAAGCAGAAAATGGAAAAGTAGATGGTATTGTACATGCCATTGCACATGCCAATACAGAAGATTTACACAATGATTTTATTTTTACAAGTAAAGAAGGATTTGCTCATGCTTGTGATGTGAGTAGCTATTCTTTTGTATTAGTAGCTAGAATGGCAAAAGAGTTAGAGCTTTTGAATGAAAATGCTAGTTTGGTGACATTAACCTATCATGGTTCTACCAAAGTAATTGATAATTATAATGTGATGGGAGTGGCAAAGGCAGCGTTAGAGGCGAGTGTTAGATATTTGGCAGAGAATTTAGGAAAAGAAGGAATGAGAGTCAATGCTGTTTCAGCAGGACCAATCAAAACGTTGTCTGCTAAGGGAATTAAGGATTTTGGGACAGTTTTAACGGTGATAGAAGAAAAAGCACCATTGCATCAAAATGTGACAACAACACAGGTTGGAAATGTGGCTACGTTTTTGTTAAGCTCTATGTCTGATAGTGTTACAGGGCAAGTGGTTTATGCGGATAATGGTTATAATATTATGGGAATATAGCTGGTCGCTTATGCGGTATTTTAAAAATAATAGATTAAACTTTCCCTATAAAAAGGAATATTAATAAGGCTGACAGTAACTAAAAAGTTACTTCAATTTAATGAGAGTGTTAAAAAACACTTTCTTTTTTTGACTTTTTATGATACAATCATTTCAATGATAAGGGAAAAAAATGGTAATAAATAAGGAGAGAAAATGGAAATATCAAAACTAAAAGGAGAACAGACAAAAGTATTGTACTTAGCACCAAACAAACACAATGTCGTATTAGGAGTTGCAGGTAGTGGAAAAACACTTATAGCTATTTTGAGAGCAAAATATCTTGCTAATTTAGCAAAAGAAAAAAATGAGAGAGTATTATTAACTACATATAATACAACGTTAGACAGATATTTTTATTTACTAGAAGATGAGATTCCGGAAAACTTAGATATATGTGTTTATCATAAATATGCAAGAGGATATTTGAAAACAGTTGGAAAAATGAATAACAATTGTATACTAGATAATAAGAAATATTTAGTTGAACAAGCATTAAACAAAATAAAATCGAAATATCATGAATTGAAGATTTCAACCTTAGAACGTCCACCTGAAATATTTGCAGAAGAAATAACTTGGATAGAGAAAATGGGGATTGAAAATCTATTGCAATATATTGATGCTGAACGTATAGGTAGAGGCAAAACAAGAATAAAAAGAGAAGACAGAAAATATTTCTTTGAGGTATATGAAAAATATTTAGAATTAAGAGAAGAAAATGGTTTTTTATATGACTGGGATGATATAGCAAGAACTGTAAGAGATGAATTAATTAATGACAAAAATCCGAGATATTATAAGCATATAATAATAGATGAAGGACAAGACTTTTCGCCTATTATGATACAATCACTAGTAAATAGCATACCAGAAGATGGAAGTTTAACATTTTTTGGAGATGTAGCACAACAAATATATGGAAATCGCTATTCATGGAGAGATGCAGGGATAAAAATAGGTAGTAGTGGTATCTATAAATTTCAACAAAATTATAGAAATTCAAAGGAAATTTGGAATTTTGCAAATGATATTACCAAAATGTCATATTGGAAAAAAGATGAAGATATTTTGGAACCAATGGAAGTAAAAGCAGAAGGACCAAGACCAGTATTAGTTAGATTTCCTAATTTTGATGGTGAATTGGATTATATAAGTTTTTATTTAGAAATGAAGGAAACAACGGATGAGGTTGCTATTTTAGTAAGAAACAATGAAAAAGTATATAGAGTTTTAGAAATTTTAACGCAAAAGGGAATTAAATGTCAAAAAATAGATAAAAGTATGCAAAAAAATACAAAATCAGATATTATTTCTGTTGGGACATATCATTCATCCAAAGGCTTAGAATATGATACTGTAATTTTGCCATTTTTGAACAAAGATGAACTACCTCCAAAAGATACCATTGAAATTCATGGAGAAGATTATATGATGCCAAATGAGTTAAAGCTGTTATATGTAGCAGTTACAAGAGCTAAAAGAGGATTATTCATGTCCTATTCTGAGGAAGAATTGACAAAAATATTTCCAATAGATTCTGAAAATTATAATAAAGAGGTAATAAATATATAATGAAAATGGAAGAAATAATAGAAGAAAGAAATATTACAAGGTTGTGTCATTTTACGAAATCTAAAAATCTACCACAAATTCTAATGAATGAAAGAGGAATATTAGCAAGTGAATTTATAGACAAAGATATATTTGATCCCAATGATAGGTATAGATACGATGGAAAAACAGAATATGTAAATTGTTCGATACAATTCCCCAATGTATATTATTTTAATAAAATACACGAAAAAGATATACAATTTAAAGAATGGATTATTCTATTTATTGATCCATATATAATAAAGGAAGAAAATACATGTTTTTGTAAAGTAAATGCAGCAACTGGATATGGAAGATATATAAAAAAAAGAATAGAAGCATTTAAGGAATTATTTGAGGATCAAGTATTCAAGTATACTAGAACAATGAATATGCCAGAAAATGTGCCGACAAATTTACAGGCAGAAGTATTAATCCATAAAAGAATTCCAGTTGAAGCGATACAAGCTATCGTAGTTCCAAATGAGGAACAGGCAAAAAGAGAAAAAGCAAGATTAGAAACGATAAACTTGGAGCTTCCATCCATTTATGTTAGTCCAGAGCTTTTTAGTACCGAATTAGGAAATAATATAAGGGAAGGAAGAATACCAAAGGAAAAAGTTTATTATGAAAGACCAACTATAAAAAGTCAATAGTTTTTTGAAAAAAATTTAAAAAAAGTTTTTTGATAAAAATAAGAATACTTAATAAGCGAATTTTAGAAATAAAATTCA
>CANONT010000030.1 GCA_947567695.1 uncultured Clostridium sp. | reverse complement strand
ACATAGTAATTTCTCTATCAAATTTCGACATTACACACTTTATTTTACATACCCGATTAATCCATTTTATAAATTCCTCTTGTGTAATTTTGTGTGATTTATAACTATTGACCTTTTTCTTTCCAATTTGTTGAAAATGCTTATAATCTAGTTCATAATCTGTAATATCCTTATACCTAGAAGCCTTATATGCTTTACTATTATAAACCTGAGTAAATAGAGAAAGGGCAATATCATTATTTTTGGATTCTAAATATTTTTTATTTCTGCCAATTTGTTTGCAAGTTTTAGTATTATAACCAGGAGCAATATTATTACAATAGTTGGTGTTACGATTAGAGGTTATGAAATACTTACCACAATAGTTACAAATTTTTAAAATGATGTTATCTTTTATAATTTCACTTAATTCAAACTTTAAAAGAGAAGATATATCATTGGGAATATATAATGAATTTGAATAAGCAGTACATTGTTTAGCTTTTATGAGATTAGCAAGTTCAAGTTCAGTATAATTAGAATTATCAACATCTGACAATGTATTTAAGCGAATTATTTGAAGTGAATTACTTTGTAATAAACTAGGATTATTAGGCAAATATTCTAAAATACATAATCTTTCAAATGGTGTTAGAGAGGATGCTTTCTTATTTGGAGAAAAAATACAATAATCTAAAATACTATTAATATCTTTTTGATACGAAATCAGTATTTTCTTATATTTTTTTATTATCTTTTCTATAAAAGAATTGTATATAGAAGATGAACATTTACCATCTTTAAATAATGATATTAGTTTTTTATTTTCTAATCCAAATAAACAATACTTATTGAAAAATTCAATAAGATTTTCTTTATTTGAAAAATCTGTATTTTGAAAATCAGTAATAATTGTACCATAGTCTTGATAGAAAATTTTATATTCATTAGATAAAGTAAAAACATCACTTTTTTTATCATATAAAACATCTAATTTTATAATAATTTCACTATTATTTTCAGGACTAATAGCAATACCAAGATTACCAATTATAGTTTGCAAATACTGGTCTTTTAACATTTTTATACCTCTTTTTTACAAAGACAGAAAATTAAAGAAATACGAAATTCTGTCTTTAGCAATAATTAGTCAATTTTATTGACTTTAGATAAAAGGAATTTTATAATTCATTTATAAATTACAAAAACATTTTTGGAACAGTAGTTGTCTTTGTAATTTCAAAAGGAAATATATAGTATAATTATAAAATCCCCTTTATTCATCTTCCAAATTATACTATATATAGCCTTAAAAATCAACATATATAGGGATTTTTTGAAGATTCCTATATCTAACATCATGGAAAAAACAGTGTAAACAGATTTTGAACTATTAAATGGAAGGAGGCAAGTATAGTGTGGAAAAAAGAGAAAAAATTGAAGAAATGTATTTTATACAAAAGATGTCTTTAACCAATATAGCAGAAAAATTGAATGTGTCAGTTAGTTATGTTTCAAGATTATTAAGGCAAAATGAAAAATATCATAATGAACAAGAAATAAGGAAACAAGAGAATCAACTAAAAAGAAAAAGGCAACAAAAAGAATTAATTTATAATCAGCGAAAAGAAAAAGCAAGACAAAGATTACTTGAAAATCAAGAAATGAAAAAATCACATGAACAAGCTACAAAAGAAATGTCAAAAGGAAGAACATTAGGAAATGAAACACTTAGAAGATGGTGTAGTTTATACAACTACAATAAAGATAAGAAATGTTATGAATTTAATACTAATGAAGCACTAAAGCCTAGAGATTTCCCATTATACATAAAAGTATGATTAAATTTATGTAAAAGTCAGAAATGGCTTTTTTATTTTACGAAAAAAAGGAGAAGAATTAAAATGGAATATGTTTTAGCAATAGGATATATGGAAACAGTAATACTAAATTTAAAAGCAAAAAAGAAGAATATTACAAATGAAAATATAGAAAATGATTTAAACATTTTATTAGATACAGATAGAGAAATTATTAAAGCGTATATCAAAGTAGCACTTTATAATTTAAAAAGAGATAAAAATAAAGTAACTGTAAGAACAATGGAGTCACAAATTCAATATTTGAAAGATTTATATACAGTAGATAAATTATTAGAAGTGGCAAGTAATTTAAAGGAGAATTAAAAAATGTTTTTATTAGGTTTTTTAATAGGAGCAATGCTAGGTGGAATTTTAACATTGTTTTTACATTGTTGTTTAATAATTGCTAAAGACTCAGACAAAGCAGATAAAATGGAAAGTTAAATATGGAAAAATATGTTTAATTTAAAAGAAAATTGAACATATTATATATGAGGTGATGATTATGAAGTTCATTGATAAAGAACATAAAAATTTTTTTGAAAAGAACTTAGAAATACTATTAGAATATGGAAAGACAGATGTATATTATAAATCATTAATATATACTATTCGGAATTTGTGAAACTACAAGAAAGCATTTTGAAGAAATATTTGATATAAAAAATGGCGAAATAAATATAAATTCAATTCATGCTGCTTGGCAAACAGGAACATCTGCAAAAGTAACAAGAATGGCCTTTAGTCTTTGGAATAAGTGTATGTATGATAGTGAAGAGGATTTAGAAAATAATGAAAAATCTAGTTATTACAATACAAGTGAGATATTTTGCTGTTCTTATGCACCATATCTGTATGAAGGAATTAAAATTAGATATCCTGAATATGCAATGGGATAATTAGAATTAATTTTATTGAGAAAGCAATATGCAATATATATTATAATAAGAAAGAAAAATTAAAAAATGTAGCATTTTCTCTAATAAAACATAGTAATTACAACGAAAAGGAGGATTTGAATATGGAGAGTAAAAAAAATGCTATACCAAAACAAGAAGAATATAAAGTAAAATATGTTTTTAAAGAAGATTCAAAAGTAGATATAAATAATGTAATAAAAGAATGTTTTGTTATGAAACTACAGACAACAAAACAACAAAAAAATCACCAAATAATATTATAAAAGTTCTTTATTTTTATAAAAAGATATTATATAATATTAATAGGGTGATTACTTTAGAGGGAGGAAAACATTGAATAATCTTATACCACTAAGTAATCGAATGATAGACAAAATATTTAGAGTTGCTATTTATATCAGATTATCAAGAGAGGATGGAGATAAAGAAGAAAGTTCAAGTGTAACAAACCAAAGAGATATAATTACAAGATTTGTTAAAGAAAACGAAAACTTTGTAATTATAAATGAATATGTAGATGATGGATGGACAGGTACTAATTTTAATAGACCAGCATTTCAAAAAATGTTGCAAGATATTGAAAAAGGATTAATAGATACAGTAATAACAAAGGATTTATCAAGACTAGGAAGAGATTATATAGATACAGGACATTATGTACAAAGGTATTTTCCAGAGAAAAAAGTTAGATATATTGCTATATTAGATAATATAGATACTCTACAAGATGCAGGGATGAATGATATAGCACCTTTTAAATCAGTAATTAATGATATGTATGTAAAAGATATTTCTAAAAAAATAAGAAGTGCATTAGAAGAAAGAAAGAAGTCAGGAAATTTTTTAGGAGTAACAGCACCGTATGGTTATATGAAAAATCCAGAAAACAAATATCAATTAATAATTAATGAAGAAGAAGCAAAAATAGTAAGATATATATTTGATTTATACTTACAGGGAAATGGATTAACGAAGATTTCTCAAATATTAACAGAAGAAGGAGTCCCAGTTCCAGGAGTAGCACGAGATATCGGAAAAACTAGAAAAACAAAGTTGTATGATTGCTGGAAACAGACCACAGTAAGTAGAATATTAAGAAACCAAGTATATATTGGTAATTTAGAACAATTTAAAAGAAAAAAATTGAATTATAAATCTAAAATAAGAGTAACTGTACCAGAAGATGAAAGATATATATGTGAAAATACACATGAACCGATTATAAGTAAAGAAAAATTCAATCAAGTACAAGAAATAATAAATGGTAATACTTCTTTCAAAAGTGGAACAAAACATGATTATTTATTTAAGGGGTTGTTATATTGTGCTGATTGTGGTGCTAAATTATATCTAACATATTCAAATTATGCTTTTAAGAAATATGGAGAATACAGATATACAACAATTTGTTACACATATTCAAAATTATTTAATCAATGTTCAAGACATTCTAATAGCATACCAATTTTAGAAAGTTTATTAATTGCTAATATAAAAAAGGTATGTAGTTTATATATCAATAAGAATTTGAAAGAAGAACTGATGAAAATAGCAGAAGGTGAAAACCAAAAGGAAAATTTGATAGATAATTATAAAACTAAAATGGATACACTAGACAAAAAAATACAAGATACTTCTTTATATATAAAAAACTTATATGTAGATAAAGTAAAAGGAGTAATTACAGAAAAAGACTTTATAGAATTACAAAAAAGTTTTGAAACTGAAAGACAAAACTATATAAAACAAAAAGAAGAATTGATAAAACTTTCTAGTAAACTAGAAGTAAAAAAAGATGATCAAAGCCAAATTGAAAAATTAGCAAAAGAATTTATTTCATTAGAAAAACCTACTAAAGAATTATTGCAACAATTAATAGAGAAAATAACAATTTCAGAAGATAATGAAGTAACTATTTACTTTAAATTTAAAGAATTAAATGATTTAAGTAGGCTGGAAGAAAACAAAATGAAAGAATGTAAAACTGTTAATAAAAGAAACAAGAAAGCAAGTTAATATATGTATTTAAAAATATGAAGTAGCTTTTAGATGTGAAAAAACATTTATTTTTTTATAAATATGTTTTTAACACTCACATCACTAGCTACTTCATATTTGAACTTATCTAAAGCAGACATAGCTTCTGGAACTAATTTTTTGTTTGAATTTGTTGCCATCGTTTTTTCACCTCCTGTAATATTACATATAGAAAAAACCTTTGCTTTTTCTAATACTATCATTCGCAAAAAAGCACAAAAATAAACAAACAATTTTTACCAAAAAAATAGGAATAAAATTTTAAAATTAAAAAGTATTTCAAATAGGGAATACCTAGTTTTTGTTAAAAAAGAATATTACAAACATATTACAAAAGCATTAACTTTTAATAACAAACACCTAATCTCATTGATTTCAAAGTGTATTTGCGTTACAATAGAAGAGATGAATATTTTGTTAAAAAATAAAGTTTAAGGGAGGAATTTGTCATGGCAACAAATCCAATGCAAAGAAAAGCAAGAAACTCATTTTTATTAGGTATGTTAGTAATGTTATTAATATCAGGACTTATCATAGCATTATTATTTATACAATTAATGAATAAAACGAAGAAAGAACAAGAACAATTAAAAGCAAGTGTAAATGCTTATGTATTAAATCAAGATGTAAGTTCAGGTCAAGTAATTACAAAAGATATGTTAACCATACAAGTAGTTAATAGAAATCTTGTACCAAGCAATGCTACTAGTGATATTAGTAATATTGAAAAGTATGCTTTACAAGATAAAGAAGGAAATGACATTTATACTAAATATGATAATAATAGCAGTGCAAAATTATACATTAAAAAAGATGGTAGAGAATATGAGGTACAAAAAGAGGGCGAGACAGATAATTACTTTATTGCCAAAAACAATAATAAAGAATATCTTGAACTAAATAGTGTGCCATTAGTAGCCAAAGTAACGATGAAGAAAAATACATTAATTACCACAGAATTGTTAAGTAAAAGTGATAATCTGGTACAAGATGATGTGAGAAAACAAGAATATAATATGTTAGTTCTACCAATGGATTTACAAACAGGTGATTATATTGATGTTAGAATCATGTTGCCTTCTGGACAAGATTATATTGTAGTGGCGAAAAAAGAAGTTGAAATACCAAAAGTAAATGGTGTTAATACAGAAGATACCATTTGGATTAATTTATCAGAAGATGAAATATTACATATGAGTTGTGCCATTATCGAGGCTTATCAATTAAAAGGTGCTAAAATATATGCTACTAAATATACAGAAGCAGGAATGCAAGAAGCAGCAACACCAACCTATCCAATTAATGGAAGTACATCTGCATTATTGCAAAACAATCCAAATATCTTAGAAAAAGCAATGAATGAATTAAAAGCTAGATATAGTAATACCAATGCATCTGAACTAAGAGAAAATTATATTAATAGTGCGATTAGCAATCAAGGAGATCAGGCACAAACGAACTTAGAAACCAATATGCAAGAAAGTATTACCAATTCTAAAAATTCTAGGAAAGAATACTTAGATTCTTTGGCTGGAGTAGTTGATTAAAAAGGAGAGAAAGATACATGAAGAAAATAGGGTTTATAGGGATGTATGACAAAACAGATTTAATTTTATATATTGCCAAAATATTAACCACCTTGAATAAAAGAGTTCTAATCATAGATGCTACGAGTCATCAAAAAGCTAGATATATTGTACCAGCTATGAGCCCTACGATAAAATATATTACCGATTTTGAAGATATGGACGTAGCGGTTGGCTTTTCTAGTATGGAAGATATTAAAAATTATTTAGGATTACCACAAGGTCAAGAAATGGATTATGATATTGCTTTAATTGATACAGATCATCCAATCAGTTTCCGAAATTTTGCCTTAGAAGCAGCACAAAAAAATTATTTTATTACCTCTTTTGATGTGTATTCTTTAAAGAGAGGATTAGAGATTTTTAGAGAGTTACATGGTGTGGCTAATTTAACAAAGGTTCTATTTTCAAAGGAAATGATAAAAGAGGAAGACGATTATTTAAATTTTCTTTCTTCGGGATATAAAATTGTGTGGAATGAATATAGAATTTATTTCCCAATTGAAAATGGAGATTTGAATGTTCTTTATGAAAATCAAAGATTGTCTAAGATTAAATTTAAGAAATTAAGTATTCCATATAAGGATGGATTAGTTTATTTGGCAGAGGAAATATTGGGCGATGTTAGTGAGGCTAATATTAGGAAGGCTGTTAAGGTGATTGAAAAGAATGGCTAATTTGGGAAAATAAGGATTAAGAAAGAAGGAAATACAAATGTCAGTTGTAACTTTTTGGAATAACCGAAGAGAGCAAACAGGTAAAACGCTATCATTAGTAGCAATTTGCACTCATTTGGCGATCGAACATAATTATAGAATATTAGTTTTTTCAACAGGATATCAAGATTACAATTTAGATAATTGTTTTTGGCAAGCAGATAAAACGAAAAAGAATCGAGGATTATTTGGACCAAACACAAATGCGGCAATGGAAGAAGGAATTGCAGGATTAGCTAAAGTGGTAAAAAGTAACAAATTATCTCCTGACTATATCACCAATTACACAAAAATTATATTTAAAGATAGATTAGAAATATTGCCAGCTTTTAAAGGAGCAAGAGACGAATATGAGGAAGTGAGACAGTATTATCCAGATATTATCAATTTAGCCAATAACTATTATGATTTAGTATTTGTGGATATGGATCGATACATACAAGATGATGTTACCGAAGCAATTCTAAAAAGTTCAAACTTAATCGTGGCATGTTTAAGCCAAAGATTAACAAGTATTAATGCATTTTCAGAAATGAGACAAAATGTCCCTGTTTTAAAATCTAAAAAAACATTATTGTTGTTAGGAAGATATGATAAATATTCAAAATATAACATTAAAAATATTACGAGATATTTAGGAGAAAAAAATAAAGTTTCTACGGTACCATATAGTACATTGTTTTTTGAAGCATGTGAAGAAGCAAGTGTACCAGATTTATTTTTGAAACTTAGGAAAACAGATGAAGATGATAGAAATGGCTTCTTTTTGTCAGAAGTAAAGAGGTCAGCAGAAAATATTATTTATCGAATACAGGATTTAGCGATGAAGATGTAAGGAGGGAAACCTAAATGATAATAAACATCGTATTAATGCTAGTAGTAATAGCAGTTGCGGTTTATGTAGTTCTTTATACGATCAAGAAAAAGAAAAATGCAGAAGTCGAAGTTCAACTAGATGTAGATGACAAAACATATACCATAGAAAAAATGATTGAATTCGTAAAAAGAAGACTAGATGAAATTACTAAAATTAACTTATATGACATCGGTCTTTCAGAAGAAGAATTAAAAAGAAGAAAAAATAAGAAATATGCATTGAAAAAGGCATTAAAAGGATGTACCTATGGTGATGTAAATGATAAAAAATATGTAAAAGAATTGATTTTTGATTTATTGGAAAAAGAATATGGTGTTACAGAAAGTAATATATCAAAAGCAATTCCATTTGATATTCCATCCCTTCTAACAGCACAAGATAAATTTGACATATTAATATATACCTATAAAAAAGAATTTGGATATGAAGCATTAACAGAATTGATTAAAAAATATAATTTGGCAACTTTGAAATACGTAGAAGGAGAAACAAAACCTTCTTATGTTATTACTAACAAAGAAATTGAAGAAATTTATGAAAAAGAACGTATTTTACTATCTTTTGAAGATAAATTGTGGGTCGTTGTACAAAGAATTTATCAACATTACAAAGGATATAGTAGCATTGATGAAGTAAGAGATATGAACATAGACGGAATATCTGGTGGTGTATCAGGACTTCCAGAAAGTTTCTTGAGCCAAGTAGCACAAACAGATGGTGATTACTTAGAACAAGTGTCAGAACATAGGGTTCCAAGAGCCTGTGATAGTATTTGGATTTTCTTCCAAGGTAAATCGATTCGTTTAGCTTTCTTATCTTTTGGAACAGAAGGCGAATTAAAAAGAGTATGTCAAAATATTTATAAATACAATAACCCAGGACAATTGTCAGACACCAATGGTTATAAAATCAATGAAATGAAAGATGGTTCTCGTGTTGTTGTAGTAAGACCAAGTTTCTCTGAAACATGGGCATTCTTTGTTAGAAAGTTTGACGTAAAACGTTCAACACTAGAGCAATGGTTTAAAGGAGAACCTGGATGTGATGAATCCATCGAATTATTAAAATATTTAGTAAAAGGAGCTAGAATTATATCGATTACTGGTGAACAAGGTTGTGGTAAAACGACCATGTTGATGGGTATGATTGAAAATATCTATGAAACCATGAACATCCGTGTTCAGGAAACAGCATTCGAGCTTCACTTGAGAAAAATTTATCCAACGAGAAACATTTTAACTTTTCGAGAAACGGAAACCATTTCAGGACAAGAAGGTTTGGACGTGCAAAAGAAAACTGATGGTTCGGTAAATATTATCCGGAGAGGTTGCAACAGATCCCGTAGCATCTTGGATGATACAAGCTGCTCAGGTTGCTTCTAAATTTACCTTGTTTACTCACCACGCAAAGACTTTTCCAAACTTAGTAACAGCCTTGCGAAATTCTATGTTAAGAGCAGGGGTATTCAAAAATGAAAAAACGGCAGAAGAACAAGTTGTACAAGTTTTGAATTTTGATATTCATTTGACCAAAGACTTTAGAGGAAAGAGATATGTGGAGAGAATTACAGAGTGTATTCCAATTGAAGAAAAAAATGAGTATACATTTGATCACAGAAATGAAAAGACTTTAGAAGGAAAGTTTGATAAGTTTTTTGATAATGCAACACGCTATTTTGAAAAAGTGACAGATAGACAGTTATATGTTTATCGAAATATTTTAGAGTATATAGATGGCGAATATATCGTAACCAACCCAATTTCTCAAGAAAATTTAAAAGAAATGAGAGCCAATATGGATGAAACAGATTTGGAGAATTTTGATAAATTTGTGGAAAGACATTGGGGTAATAAAAGAAAACAAACGGTTTCGGTTAGTAGTACACTAACGGAAGAAAAACCAAAAAGACGTGGAAGAAAACCTAAAACAGCGACTGAAGTGTAATTGAGTGTGAAACATTAATTCATAAGGGGAGGGGAAATATCTTATCCCAAGTGAACAAGCTCCAGAGGAAAGATGTGTCCCCTGACAATAGTAAAGAAAGAGGTGAGATAACAAGTGAATAATACAATGATTTTCTATATTATGGGTGGTTCAGCTGTAGCTTTTGTAATCATTATCATTGCCTATGTCATGATGTCAAAGAAAATGCAAAAGTCTGAGTACAAAAAGATACAAGAATTACAACAAGGAACCAAAGAAAATAAATATTCAGCAGAAATTATATTGCAAAAATTATATCTTGCTTATATTAAAATACCATTTTTGAAAAGATATGTGGTAAAAGTTAGAAGAAGATTAGAAATTGTTAATATTGATGATGAATACAATACCAGAAAGGGAACAGCCAAAGTATTAACCAAGGCACTTGCTATTTTGATACCTCTATTTTTAGTAACGATTTGGCTAACATCTGGAAATTATCTTTTAATGTTTATCTTATTAATATTTGAATTGTTCATGATTGATGTTTTGATCGATGGTTCTGTTGATAAGATGGATGACAAGATTTTAAAAGAACAAATTGATTTCTTTTCTGAAATTAGACATGCTTATCATGAATACAACATGGTAGAAGAAGCTATTTATCAAGTATCACAAGATGATGAGATGAGTGTTTCAAGACAAGGCGAAAAAATTTATGAAATTTTAATTTCAGAAGATCCAGAAACAGAACTAGAAAAATATTATGATATTGCACCCAATAGTTTCTTAAAAGAATTTGCTGGAGTTTCTTATTTAACAAAAGAATTTGGTGATAGAAAAGTAGATGGCGGTTCTTTGTATTTAAAGAATGTCAATAATATTACACAAGAAATGCAATTAGAGATTTTAAAAAGAGATAAATTAAATTATGTATTCCAGAGTTTATCTGTTATCTCTGTTGTACCAGTTTTATTACTAGAACCATTAAAAAGTTGGTCTATTAGTAATTTCCCTTTTGTAACCAGTTGGTATGAGGGAAAACCAGGAATGATTGTACAAATTTTGATTTTAATTTTAACTTTTGCTTCTTATGTATTGGTTAGAAAATTAAAAGATAATGGTTCCACAGCGATTAATACTAAAAATACAGAAAATCCATGGCAAGCAAAATTGTATAAAAACAAAATGATAAAAAAAGTAGTCGATTTATTTTTGCCAAAAGTAGGATCAAAGGAATATAGAAAAGTACGTCAATATTTAAAAGATGCAGCATCTTCTCTCAAAATGGAATGGCTATATATCAATCGAATTACCATGGCAATTGTTACTTGCATCGCTTCTATTATTTTATTTGCACAATTGCATGTAATTGCTACTAATTATATCTATACAGAACCGACTACGGATTATAACCTTCTGGGCGAACTGTCGGAGAAAGATGAAAAAAGTGCAATGGAAGTGACAGAAGAGGATAATAAGATTTTGGATCAATTTAAGGGAAAGCTAAAAGTTAAGTCATCAGAAATTGAAAGAGCAGTTAGAAAGTTAAAGTATTATCAAGATGCAGATGATAAGACAATTGAAAAAACGGTAAAAAGAATAGAAGACAAATTAAAAATCATCAATAGTGAATATTTACAGTGGTTTGAAATATTATTAGCTTTTGTATTTGCTGTAATAGCGTATATGGCACCAATTTGGTTGCTAATTTTCCAAGTAAAAATGAGACAATTAGAGATGGAAGATGAGGTAATGCAATTCCAAACTATTATATTAATGTTGATGAGGATTGAGAGGGTAAATGTTGAAATTATCTTAGAATGGCTAGAAAGATACTCCAATATCTTTAAAGCACCGATTACCAAGTGTATGAACAACTATGAGGCAGGTGCATGGGAAGCTTTGGAAACCATGAAAGAAGAAGTAAGCTATATGCAGTTTATTAGAATTATTGAAAGTATGCAAGCAGCTGTGGAAAAAATACCAATTACCGATGCTTTTGATGAACTAGATTCTGAAAGAGATTATTATCAAGAAAAAAGAAAAGAGTCCAATGAAAGGTTGATCAAAAGAAAAGGAATGATAGGAAAAGTAATCGGTTTTGCCCCTATGGTTTGTATGTTTGTTGGTTACCTAATTGTTCCATTGGTATTTATTGGATTGACTAGTATGTCATCAGCATTTAGTTCTATGACAGCAATGAAATAGTAAGGAGGAGGAATTAAATGGAAAATGCATCAAAAGCTTTGATTATGGCTGGTAGTGTTTTGATTGCTTTAATGATTATAGGAGCTTTGTTATTAATGATTAATAATTTGTCTAGTTATCAGAAAACAGATACAGTCAATACAAGAGAAGCTCAAGTGATTGATTTTAATAATCAGTATGAAACCTATAACCGAAAGAATGTAAGGGGTAGCGATTTGTATTCTTTATTAAATCGAGCAGTTGATTATAATAAGAGAAAGTCATATAAGGGAACAGGGGCAACAGAGGAAGGACAATATTTGGCTTATCAACCTATGGTGATTTCTTTTAATTTGACAACTGGTGGTGGAAAAGAAAAATTGTATGCTACTACAAGTGAGGACTATCCACATTTGATAAAGGAAGATAGGTACACAGTAGATGAGACTAGTAATAAATTTGAAAATCAAATTTCTAGTACAGTAAAAAATTTAGAAAAAGAATATGGTTCTGATTCTTTGAGTAATCTAGTGATTGGTATGTCAAAAATTTTTGATACTACGATGAGTAGTTCAGAGGCTGAGAAACAAGAAGCCATAGATACTTTTAATATTGCTAGTAAGAAAAAAACAGTGAATACCTTTTCAGAACTTCTTGCTTGTAAATCAGATGTGTATACTTATTCAGAATATATACAGTTTAAAAGAGCCAAGTTTGATTGTAAAAATACAGACTATGATCCAGAGACAGGAAGGATTATCAAAATGGAATTTGAATTTACTGGAAAATTTCAATAAATGATAGGAGTAGAAACATGGAAAATGCATCAAAAGCATTGCTTATGGCAGCAAGTGTATTAATAGGAATATTAGTCATATCTTTGGCAGTATACTTATTTGTATCATTTGGAAGCACGTCAGCAGAAATACATAAGCAAAATGCAGCACAGCAAATTTCTCAATTTAATAGCCAATTTACTGCTTATGAACAAAAGAAATGTACGATTTATGAGGTGGTTTCGATTGCCAGTTTAGCAAGAGAAAATAATAGTTATTATGAGCTAACAGGACCAGCAACGGGAACGGATAATTATATTTCGGTTCAAGTAAGAAGAGCAACCATGTTACCACTAGGTGCTGGACGGTTATATAGAAAATGGTACAATAGATTATAATGCTATCATACAGAAAGATTGCGAAGCCAGTAATTTGAAAGATAGAGTAGATGAAGATGGCATTCCTTATCGAGGATTGGCTGAATATACATGTGAAACAAAAATAAGCCCAACAACAGAAAGAGTATATCAGGTTATATTTACTAGAGAAGTTTAAGACAAGAAAAGAAAAAAATGATTAAATTTCACAAATTTTTCATACAAAAAGGTTGAACTTTTTTTGGTGGAATGATATAATAAAAAGGACGAGATATGAAAAGGTTAGCAATTATTTTCTTAATTATAATTATAGTTATAGTAGGAATTTCTTATCTTTATCTCAATTTTAAGGCTAATTATAATATAGCTCAAAGAGAAAATAAGCAATTTGAGAGTTATAAGGGGCAAGAAATTTATGGTGCAGAGTTAACGACTATTATTAATAAAGCAGTTGACAATAATGAAAATAATAATGTGCCAAAAGATGATAAAGGAAAATATATTAACAATAATACGAATTCCATTCAAATCCAGATTAAAATGTTAGATAATGAAAAAATTTATGCAATGGAAACCTTATATCATGGTGGAATGGACAAGTTTGTACAGTATTATAATGAAATTAAATTCAAATGTACAAATATAGAATATCATACTGTTACTAATAAAGTAAAATATATGTTATTTGAACAAATAACACAGTAAAATTAAACAAAGGTTAAAATTTAAGGAGGAAAAAATTATGGAGAATGCATCAAAAGCACTAATTATAGCAGGAGCTATCTTATTATCAATTTTAATTATATCATTGGGAATTGCCATATTTAATCAAGCATCAGGAGTGGTTAATAATAATGCTATGACAGAAGTAGAGGTAAATAGTTTCAATCAGAAATTTGAACAATATACGGGAGAAAAAGTAAGAGGAGCTAATATCAATGCATTGATACAAGCAGTTAATACAAACAATATGGCAAATAATGATGATGAATCAAAGCAAGTAAAACTTGTTGGTGTAAATCCTATGACTGGATCTACAAATCAGTATGAGAAGTCTGCTAAAACAGGTCAAACTTATAGTGCAAAACCAACTAAAACTACAACTGGTGGATTAATCAGTGAAATAACTATTAATGAAAATCAAAATTAAATATAAAAGGAGGAGACTGCTATGGAAAATGCAGCAGATGCTTTACAAATGGCGGCAGCCGTATTAGTATTTGTTTTGGCATTATCCATTAGTATGAATGCCTTTGGAGAAGCAAGACAAACGGCGCAAGCTATATTAGACAATCGAGACCGAGAATATGACTATGAATATATACAAGGAAACGAATTGGGAAGTAATACCGAATCCAGGAAAGTAAGAGGAGAGACAATTGTTCCATCTATTTATAAAGCTTACCGAGAAAATTATAAAATTGTATTCTTAGACAACAGCGGTAACGGTATAGAGTTATATAAAAAATATGTTGCTACTAATTCATCTGTAAAAAAATCGATATGTTATATTGACTTAGAAAATGAGGTATTAGGAAGTGATAAACAAAAAGAGGAATTTCTTAAAATCTTATTATATGGTCAAAATCCAGGTCAAGATATAAAAATTTTTACGGATCAAGGATTAACAGAATTGCCAACTACAACAAATGGAAAGGCACTTTATAATAGAATGAAAACACATACCTATGAAGAAAAATTAGGCATATATTATCAAGAAGAATTGCAAGAATCATCTAGTACACCAGATGCCAATAAAATGCCCAAAAGAGTATTAACCTATATTGAACAATAAAATAGAAAAATTTAACGACGCTAATAAAGCGTAACAAGGAGGAAAAGATGGGGGATTCATTAATAACAGTAGTTGTAATAGCATTAGTAGCAGTTCTAATGTTTGTCTTTCCACTAATGACAATGTCTGACAGAACAGATGATGTTTCTCAATTAACAGTAGATACAGCCACCACAGAATTTGTTGATAATGTTAGAACAACAGGAAAACTAACCTTAGATAATTATGGTAAATATGTCGAAAATATTTCTTCAACAGGAAATGCTTATGATGTAGAAATGGAAATAAAAGTATTGGATGAAAATCCAGGTAAAAAAACAACGCAAGCACACTCTAAAAAAATCGGAGAAAATGTATACTATTCTATGTATACATCACAAATATTAGATCAATTAAATGACCAAAAAGTCATTACATTAAAAGAAGGAGATATCATTTCATTGAGTGCTAAAAATAAAACTTCAACATTATCACAACAATTGAAAAACTTCTTTTATTCAGTAGCAGGAAATGATACTTATTCTATCGCAGCAGAACATGCTGGTATTGTAACAGCAAACGGAACAGGAAAATAAGAAATAAAAGCAGCTTGTAATATTTATTACAAGCTTATTTAATGCAAAGGAAAGATAACCTATGAAATTACAAAATTTAGGTGTTATATTTATTATTATCATATTGCCAATTTCAATGATTTTACATGCTTATGTTGGAAATCAGGTAAAAACATTGAGTTTACAAGCATCTTATGATACTAAGCTAAACAATGCAACTTATGATGCTTTAAAGGCATTTCAATTAAATACAATTAATAGTGATACATCGGATTTGGCAAACTCTAAATTGCGTGATATAGAAGCTTCTGCTAATACATTTTTTAATTCTATTGCTAGTAATTTTAATATGGCAGGATATAATCGAGATATCTTAGCAGATTATGTGCCAGCACTAGTATACACCATGTATGATGGCTATTATATTTATTCGCCCTATACCAATACATTGGATCATACAAATTCCAATGATACAACAAATCCAATTACAGGTGTAGTGGAAGAAGGACAAAGTGATGCTGAAATTTTAAACCCATCGAATGGGGAAGCAACTTATAAAAATGGAGATAAACTTTCAGGAGTAAAACCATATATTTATTATAGTTGTCGCTATATACGTGGATCCGATGATTTTGTTATTACCTATTCTTTAGATAACTATATTACTATCCAAGGAGTTATTGGAGGAGAGTGGATCACAGACTCTGGGTATTTGCTAGATAACGTTGGCGCAGACGGTGGCGAATATCGAGGAATATCTATTGATGGTAATCCAAGCAATATGGCTAAGGAAAAAATATATGTGCCAGAAGCAACAGGACCAAACCCTCGAGAATATTTTTATATTAGGATAAATGGTGTAAAATATTATAGAGATGATAGTACTACTCCTAGTACATGGTTTTCCATTACGAATGGCAAAAAATATCTACAAGATAATTTTAACCCTACAACTACAGCTGCTAAAGAATATTATAAAGGAGCGAAAAAATTTACCGATCGAGTGAGAAATTTCTATCATTTATCTGATTTAAAAGGAACACAAGCAGTTGATGAAAACGGAGCTTCATTGGGACACAAATTAGGCAATTATGAGATATTTCGTGATGAGAGTGGTGTAAGTATTGAAGATCCAAACTCTAACTTTAATCAGCAAAGATTAGCAGTCATTCGTTATTCCATTGAAAAGAATTTATCTATTGCCATAGCAAACTATAACAATGGAGGAAATTATGAATTTCGTATGCCTGTATTAAAAGAAAATGAATGGGATAAAATCTTGAATCATGTTTCCATTATAAGTTTCTTACAAGGACTTAGCATAGGTGGAAAAATATATAATGGTCACTGTATCATTACAAACAATAAAAACCAAGAAGTAGTTAACGAAGAATCCGTTTATATACTAACAAATGACGGAAAATATCATAGACCAAATGACACAGATATAAACGATAGTGACGTTGTGGAAGGAGTTTTAAATATAGACTTTGAAAGGAAATCTTATACCAAAGCGGATGGAGAATATTACTTCTTTCCAAAAGAAGGAGAAGGATGTTATCAGTCTATTGTAAGACAGACTCATGTAGAACCAACCGAGAATTTCTATCAATACATGCATAAAATGGCACTCATCGGAAAGGGTAAATTAGCACAAGCCTATTTTACAGCATTGGGCAGAGAACGATATGGCATGTATAGAACCAATATAAATCCTGATGAATTGAAAAGCCAGTGGTGGTAGTTTTGGTGGTTTTGGGACAGGTCTATAAGTAAGGGAAATACTAATTGAATAAATTTAAAAAATGCGTAAATACTAATAATAGCAAAAAATGAAGGAGTTTTTTATGAGAAAAACAATATCAAAAATATTATTAGTATTTTTTTTAATGGTAATATATGCATATATGATATCAATTGAGAATATTCCAGATCATCTAGTGATTTTTGAAGGGGAAAATATTGCAATGAAAACCTTGCTAGGCATTCATATTAAATTAAATTCAGAAACAATGGAAACTGGTTCAAGCACAAATGACAATTCTGTTAGTCAAAAATCAGGAAAGGCGACTTTAGAGGTTAGCTTTTTAGATCAAATTTCTCTAAAAGATGTTAATGTGGATATTTTACCTAGAACTACTGTGATTCCAGTTGGAAGCATTGCAGGTGTTAAGTTATATACTAGTGGTGTGTTAGTGGTTGGTATGTCTGAGATAGAAGGAATGGATCAAAAAAAATATAAGCCATATGAAAATACAGGAATAAAAGAAGGGGATACGATTACCCAAATTAATGGTATACCAATTAGTTCCACAGACGAGTTAATGAGGACGGTAAATCAAGCACAAGGAAAAGCTGTGAAAGTGCAATTTATTCAGTCAGAAGAAACAAAAGAATGTAGTATTGAACCAGTTGAGACAAGTCGTCATGAATTTAAGCTTGGACTATGGGTAAGAGATAGTGCCGCAGGTGTGGGAACGGTTAGTTTTTATGAACCATCGACAAAGACTTTTGGTGCATTAGGACATGGCATTACAGATATTGATACAGAAGAATTAATCAATATTGCATCAGGAGAGTTTGTTACAACGAGAATTTTGAATATTACCAAAGGAGAAAGCGGTTTACCAGGAAAGATCCAAGGAACTGTTGAAAATCAACAAAATATAGGTAAGATTTACAAAAATAGTAAGTTTGGGATTTATGGAACAGTGGATAATTTAGCTAGTTTAAAAGTTGATACTTTCAAAGAAATGGAGGTTGCTTTAAGAGATGAAATTCAACTAGGAAAAGCTACTATTTTGTGTAGTTTGGATAATCAAAAGGTAGAGGAATATGAGATCCAAATTGAAAAAATTTACAAAGAAAATAATTATGATAATAAAAGTATGCAAATTAAAGTGACAGATGAAAGGCTGTTAGAAAAAACAGGGGGAATTATACAAGGAATGTCAGGTTCTCCAATTATTCAAAATAATAAATTTGTGGGTAGTGTAACTCATGTGTTAGTTAATAATCCGCAAGAAGGATATGCTGTATTTGGCGATATTATGCTAAAACAGGCAAAAGAAGTAAATTGAAAAATAATAAAAAATATGCTAAAAGGTATTGCATATTTTTTTACTTTGTAATATAATTTGTTTATACAGTATAAAAAATAGAATAGTATTACTTTTACCTAAATGTATCATAACAAAGGAGGTAAATATTAATGGAAATTGACATATTAAGCAAAATATTAGTACAGGTTCAAAAAATTGGAGCTGATTTAACAGATTTTAAGCAAGAGATAAGAGAAGAAATGCATGAACTATTTGAAAAGCAGGATCAAAAGATGTATGCATTATTTGAAAAGCAGGATCAAAAGATGTATGCATTATTTGAAGAGCAAGATCAAAGAATGCAAGAATTAATGGACAAGAGAACACAAGAAATCAGGCAAGAAATGTATGAACAATTTGAAAAGCAAGACGAGAGAATGCAAGAAATAAGACAAGAAAGGTATGAACAATTTGAAAAGCAGGATCAAAGAATGCAAGAGTTAATAGACAAGAGAACACAAGAAATAAGACAGGAAATGTATGAACAATTTGAAAAGCAAGACGAGAGAATGCAAGAAATAAGACAGGAAATGTATGAGAAATTTGAAAAGCAAGACGAGAGAATGCAAGAAATAAGACAAGAAATGTATGAACAATTTGAAAAGCAAGACGAGAGAATGCAAAAATTAATGGCAAAAAATACACAAGAAATTGCTGATGAAATTCATGAAGTAGCAAGGATGATTCGTAGAAAAACAAAACAAGAGATAAAACAAGAACTTAAAAAAGAATTTAGGCAAAAAGTAGAGAAATTTATAAAAATGGAGGAAATAGAAGCAAAAACTGCATAATATAAACATATAAAATACCCCTAGAACAATCAATCTAGGGGAAATATTTTCTTATTGAATTAACATAGGACCAATTTCTGTAACAGTTCCAGCTCCAAGAGTTAAAACAATATCATTTTCTTCTACATTATTTTTTACATAAGAAGCACATTCTTGAAAGTCAGGCATATATTTCGCTTCTTTTCCAATAGAAATTAATTGATGCACCAAGTCTTTGGCAGTAATACCATAGGTGTTTTTTTCTCTAGCTGCATAAATGTCCAATACAATTACATGGTCAAAATTAAGTAAGACGTTGGCGAAATCTGATAACAAGTTTTTAGTTCTACTATAAGTATGTGGCTGAAATATAACCCAAGAATGATGGTACCTTTTGTGAGAAAGCGATTTTGCAATTGCTAGAATTTCAGTAGGGTGATGTCCATAATCATCATATACACTAACTTTATTATCTATTTTCCCTTTAAATTCAAATCTTCTGTGAGCTCCTGTAAATTTTAATAAGGCAGATCGAATGGCACTTTTATCGATTCCATATTGTGTTGATAAAGCAATACAAGATAAAGCATTCAATATATTATGAGTACCAGGAACAGAAAGCTTAATTCTATCAAATAGAGTATCTCGATAATAGACGTCAAATTGGGCAAAACCATCTTCATCAAAAACAATGTTGTTAGCATGGAAATCAGCTTTTTCGTTTTGAATGCCATAGGTGACAGGTTTTACATTAGTATATTGAGCTAAATCCATACAGTTAGTATCATCTGCATTTAACACTAAAATTCCATCATCTGGTAAAAGTTTAACATATTTAATAAAGGCATTTTTTATATTTTCAAAAGTCTTAAAATAGTCTAAATGGTCATTGTCAATGTTTAAAATGACTTCAGCTTTTGGACTAAATTTTAAAAAGCTTTCTACATATTCACAGGCTTCGATGATGAAATGTTCACTGTTTCCAACTTTATAGTTTCCGTCTAATTGTTTTAAATAAGCTCCAACTTGAATACTAGGATCTTTTAAGGCTTCTAAAAAGCAAAGTGAAATCATAGAAGTAGTGGTTGTTTTTCCATGCGTACCAGAAACACAAATAGTGTCTTGATAACAACGAGTTAATTCTCCCAAAAAGTCAGCTCTTTCAATGGTAGGAATCTGTAATCTTTTTGCTTCTAACATTTCAGGATCATCTTCTTTAATGGCAGCAGAATAAACCACAATATTAGCATTGGCAAGGTTCTCTAAATTGTGACCAACTTTTACTGGGATTCCTAATTCATTTAATTTATCAGTTGTTTCTGATTTCACCCAGTCTGAACCTGTAACAGTAAATCCCCAATTTTTTAAAATGGCAGCAATACCACTCATGCTAACGCCACCAATTCCAATCATATGTATCTTTTTATATTTTTTTATATTATCAATGTTTGGCATTTGTAAACACTCCTTTAATAGCATAGATTATACAATTATATCATTAAAAATTCAATAGTTTCGTAAAAATTTAAGAAAAATTTAGACCTTGTATATTTTATTAGACAATGATAAAAATGTTACAAAAAATAAAATTTAATTTTTTTGTAAAAAAAAGAAGGAAAAGCTTTTTTTATGAAGAATAATATAAATGTACATAAGATACAAATATATGTACAAAATAATTATAAAACTTAAGGAAGGTAGGTGCACTTAGAATGCAAATCACAGATGTACGTTTAAGAAAAGTTAATTCAGAGAACAGAATGAAAGCTGTTGCTTCTGTAACATTCGATAATGAATTCGCAGTACACGATATTAAAGTTATCGAAAGCCAAAATGGATTATTTATAGCTATGCCAAGCAGAAAAACTCCAAACGGAGAATTCAAAGATATAGCTCATCCAATCAATGCTGA
>CANONT010000029.1 GCA_947567695.1 uncultured Clostridium sp. | reverse complement strand
TATGTGGCTCAATATATGTAAGATTAGTTTTTTCTAATTTTCTAATACTACCATTTACAAAAGTAGGGGTAACTTTAGAAAATTCACATATAAATTCAAGCCTTTGTTTTAAACATTCCTCAAATTCTAGTTCTTGCTTAATTATCTTCATTTTTTTGCACCATCCTTTCATTTGGATGATTTTAATATTGTTTTTAAGCAACAAAAAAATCAACCAGATTTTATTTTCTGATTGATTTTTGTATCTCTGTTCTGTAAAAAGTTCGAACAGATACGTCATTGGTGCGGATGAAGGGACTCGAACCCCCACGTCGTTGACACTGGTTCCTAAGAACTGTGTTAGATATGTTGGCTATTAATAGTTATTGTTTTTTAGCCTTATATAAAATTAGTAAAATTATTATGTTTCTATGTATTATTAGAATTAAAACTTACTCTATTCTGGCTTTTGATATTTTTTGTGTTTTTATAAAAAATATTAAAGTGTTAGAAAATTGATTAAAAATTGTTAGAAAATATTAAATATGAAAGTATAACATTTACTATCTATAGTTAATAAAAAATAAATTATTTACAATATTCGACACATGTTGTAAATAATATGTGTTATAATAATGAGTAAAAAACGAATGGAGGCATATTTTGGACTTAAACTTATTTGAAAATCTTAAAAAGGATATAGAAACTAATGTTACTGTCAAAAATTTTATAAATGAACTAACTAATTTTTTAAATAATATAAACTCAGCTAAAACACAAGATAATCTTACTAATAATGAAGACTCATTAGAAAAAGAACAAAAAATGCAAGAATACCGAAAAGAAGGTCATCTATATTTAGTAACTGAAGACAGAAATAATGAGATTTATTTATGGGATTTTACAGAAAAATCAAAAAATGAATTTAAAGAAACAATATTATCAGATGATTTATTAAAAGTTGCTAAAGAAGGTGCTATGCTGCAATATAAAAATGGAACATATGAACTCTATTCTCCCTATGGATTTGATATGGTATCTAAAGAAGAAAAATAGTATCATTATACTTTTATGTTTTTAAAAATTATGCTATACTGCATATAGTAAAAAAATTGAGGTAATATATATGAACCAAAAAAATAGTAATAATAATTTAAAACAAATATTAATTTTAATTATTTTTGTTATTATAATAGCTGTTATTGGATATTTTAGTAACAATACAAATTATACTAATAATATTGCAAACAGAAATATAATTTCAGTTGATATGGAGAATATTCCTGAATACTCAGGAAATCCATATGTTATAATAGATAACAATAAACCTTCCTTTACAGAAAATGATTATACTACTAATGCATTTGAAACATATAGCGATTTGGATAAAAGAAAAAGATGTGGTGTTGCATATGCTAATATCTGTAAAGAAATTATGCCAGATAAAGATGAAGAAAGAGAAGCCCTTTCTTCTATCATACCATCTGGATGGCAACAAACAACATATGAAGGTATCGTTGAAGGGAATTACTTATATAATCGTTGTCATTTAATAGGTCACCAATTGGCTGGTGAAAATGCAAATAAAAAAAATTTAATTACAGGAACTCGCTATATGAATACCGAAGGAATGTTGCCTTTTGAAAATAATATTGCTAATCATATAGATAAAAATAAGAATAATCACGTTTTATATAGAGTTACTCCAATTTTTCAAGGAGACAATCTCGTTGCAAGTGGCGTTCATATGGAAGCTTATTCTATCGAAGATAATGGAAAAGATATTTGCTTTAATGTATATGTTTATAATGTTCAACCAGGAATTATAATTGACTATGCTACAGGAAAAAGTAAACTAGCAAAATAACAATTACTATAGTAAGAATATATTTAAACATTTCTTAGAAATATTTAGATAAAAATCTACTTTCTATTATTAAAATCTATCGTTTGTGATATAATAAGAAAAAAATAAATTGGAGGAAATTTTATGGCAATTCCCACAAATATAGAAACATTATTAAAAGGAAATATTGTAGAATCTGCAAGATTAGAATTTAAGAAAAACTGGAATCCAGAGCCTATCTTACACTCTATTTGTGCTTTTGCAAATGATATAGACAATTGGGGTGGCGGTTATATTTTAATTGGTATAGAAGAAAATAATGGAAAACCAAAATTACCAATTACAGGTCTGAAAGTAGAAGAAATTGATAAAATTCAAAAGGAATTATTAAATAAATGCAAATTAATTCAACCTGAATATGTACCTATTGTTGAGCCAATTGTATATCAAAATAAACATATATTGATTGTATGGTGTCCTGGAGGTAGCACAAGACCTTATAAATGCCCTACCACTTTAGATAAAGATTTGTCAAAAGGTTACTCTTATTATATTCGTAAAATGTCAAGTACAATTAAAGCTACTGCTGAACTAGAAAAAGAATTATATTCTCTATCTAATCAAGTACCTTTTGATGATAGAATCAATCATAAAGCACAAATTGAAGACCTAAAATTACCACTCATTCAAAATTATTTATATGAAATTAAAAGTAAATTATATGAAGAATCTAAAAATATGGATTTTGTGGAATTATGCCAAAGCATGAGAATTATTGAAGGTACACCTGAATATTTGAAGCCTATTAATGTAGGCCTTCTGTTCTTCAATGATATGCCACAAGACTTTTTCCCTTATTCTCAAATTGAAATAGTAGATTTAAGAGGTGGATTAGAAGGCGATAACATGACAGAAAACATCTATAAAGGCCCTTTAGATTATATGATAAAAAGTGCTTTAAGATTTTTGCAAAATTATTTAATTGAAGAAAGAATTATAAAAGTACCTTATCAAGCTGAAGCTATTCGTTATTTTAATTATCCATATCCTGCTATAGAAGAAGCTTTGGTAAATGCCATGTATCATCGTCGGATATGATGTTAGAGAACCTGTTGAAGTAAGAATCTTAAAAGATAGAATTGAAATTAGTAGTTATCCTGGTTTAGAGCGTTCTATTTCAGCTACTGCTATGCAAAATAATAATATTCGTGGTAAGAAATATCGTAATCGTCGAATTGGAGATTTCCTAAAAGAATTAAAATTAACAGAAGGTAGAAATACTGGTATTCCAAAAATTAAAAGAGCTTTAGAAAATAATGGATCTCCTGCCCCTATTTTTGAAACAGATGATGACAGAACTTATTTTATAACTACAATTTTAATACATGAAGGTTTTAAAAATATTTTAACCGGCGATAACCGGCGATAAAACCGGCGATAAAATAATTAGCTATTTACAAGAACATGAATATATTACTACAACAATAGCTAAATCTTTGTTAGGTCTTGAAACTTCAAGAACTAGAGAAATACTGAAAAATTTAGTTGATACTGGATTATTACAATCCGAAGGTGCTAATAGAAATAGAAAATATAAATTAAAATAACTTTTTAAAGATATTGTAAGTTTAACTTATAATATCTTTTATTTTTTACGAAAGAAGGTGAAATCATGCAAGAGAACAATTTAAAAGGTCTATGGATACCTTATGAAATCCTAACAAACGAGCATTTATGTATTTACTATTTATGAGCCAAAAGAAAGAAGAATTGTAAGCCAAAATATGCAGGATAAAGTAATTAATCACTTAGTAGCTAGATATATCCTCCATCCTGCTATTTTGCCTTGTCTTTTAGATGTCAATGTTGCTAGTAGAAAAGGTTTAGGTACAAGTGAAGGGATTAGACTAGCTATGAATTTTCATAGAATTTGTAAAGTAAAATATAAAACCTATTATATTTTAAAATGTGATATTAGTAAGTTTTTTGCAAGCATTGACCATGATATTTTGAAGAGAAAACTAGAAAGACGAATTAAAGATAAAGATGCTTTAAAAATTGTTTTTGATATCATTGATAGTGAAGAAAATGGATTAAGTATTGGTGCAATGACAAGTCAAGTATTAGCTATTTTTTATTTAAATGATATGGATCACTTTATTAAAGAAACTCTTAAAATTCCTTATTTTTTGAGGTATCAAGATGATTTTTTGTTATTCCATCCCTCTAAGCAGTATTTAAAATACTGTTTAGAAGAACTAAAAAAGCTTTTAAATAAAGAAAAATTAGTATTAAACAGAAAGACAAGAATTTATAAAAGTACCAATAATTTTATTTTTTTAGGAAAAAAGCCTAATGGAAATTATGCTAAGTTTAGAGATGTTAGAAGAAAAATTAAAAAGAGAATTTATTTATACAAAATTGGTAAAATAAAACTTTCTGGTCTTGTCAATAGTATAATTTGTTATCAAAATTTATGTAAAAAAGGTATTAACTACTAAAATTACTACCTTAAAAATAGTCCTAAAATATACTCCCTTTCGAATATTTTTTAAATACCTACTAACAAATATATTTATCTATTTTTACTTTATAGCTAAATTTTAAAATCGTTAGCTAAAGGACATAGTTTGTTTCTATATTATCTCTTATACAATCTATGATTGCATAACCACAGTTTATAGAAGCTACAGGGGCGAAATCCATTGCTCGGCGCATTGCTGTTAGTAGTACCGTCAGAATTCACATTGCACAAGTTGTTGTTGTTCGTGTTGCCACTAGAGTTCACATTGCGCACATTGAAATTCGTGTTACTAGAATTAGAGTTCACATTGCGAGAAGCCAACCTTACAACTATGCCCTATTGGTCTATGCTTTTTATCCAACCTATTGTATATTTTATGATGTCTTCTATTTTTTCACCAAATTTTATATATTTTTTATTATTTATTATCATTTTATCATAACACAAATTTAGTAAAAAATCTAAAATCTTAATTTTAGCAATTATTTTCTCTAGTAATATTTCTTTATTTTCTATATTACTTGTGGTATTAGCCTCATAAGATAGCTCTAATATATCATAACTATTATTTCTAATCCTATTTTTCAATTCTATATCTTTTTTGGGAAAATTGCTTAATTCTTTATCTATTGTAACAATTAATTCCCTAATAAAGTTAATAACTTTAAATTTTTCTTGTTTCATTTATAATTTCTTCCATTGAATTTATTATTTCTTTAAAATATTCTTTATTTATATTGTTTATTAAAAATTCATTGATATTATTTATTCTTGCTACTTTGTTTATATAACACTTTGACTCATTATAAAATTTATTATATGTGTTTAGGTTCTTATTATTGTACATTTCTTCTATGTCATAATTATTTCTCTTATCTAGGATTAAATAATTTATTTTATTGGTTTCTAATTTTGCTACGATTCTATTTATGCTATTTATTGGAAAACCACAAACATTCATATTTTCTATTTCTTTAATTTTATATCCAAATAAATATGAAATTATATAGGCATCCTTGCCATATATGTGATAAAAACTCCCTTCTTTAACTAGCACAATATATTCTGTATGAACCTTTTTTACTGCTTGTATTATATTTTTTACTCCCATAACAATAAGTTCTCCTAAAATACTTTTTCGCCGAAGCTCGGGAAGACACGGAGGCCTTCCACGAGCATTTTTCTCTACTATTTCAACTACTCTATTACATATGGATTTCCACTGCTTCCATCTCCACCACTAATCACGACATTAGATGGTAGAAAGAAAATGGGGCGAAATCCATAGCTCGGCGCATCGCTGTAAGTAGTAGCGCCAGAATTCACACCGCACAAGCTGCGGCCGTTCGCGTCGCCACTAGAGTCCACATTGCGCACACCGAAACCCGTGCCACTAGAATCAAAGTACACATAGCGAGAAGCCAACCACACATATCCAGAACTTACATTTAATCCTAAATCATTAAGCTGTTGTACATCTTCAGTATAATTAGTATCGCTATTTTTAAATTTATTATTCCATTTATAATCTGTCAAATAATCATAAGTACCAGACCACATCGCTGAAGTAGTATCATCTTGAAATTTAGAGTTGCTTCCTAATGTTGGAATACTTCCTAAGCATCTCGCATCTGTTGCAATTCCTTTTGCATCCATATATGTTTTTGCTTTGTTATTTAAAGTATCTACTGCATTATTATAGGATGCTGCAGCCTTTTTAAAATTGTCATCTACCGTGGCTGTTCCATCATAGGTAAAGTCTGATGCCTCAACCTCAGTATCACCAGATCCCAGTGTTACATCTCCAACGCTCCCTGCTGTTATGATTTGAAGACCGTGTGTAGCATCATTATATAACACCCTACAATCCATGTTATTATATGTTACATATGGGCTTTTCGATGCTGCCTCTGTTGCTGTAGAATCTATTTTTAGTACATCTTTCGCTAATGTTTTATTTGATTCATTAGCAAAAGTTCTTTTCCATATATCTGATATTTTAATAGTATGACTTCCATATTCTTTTTTTGTAGTTAACTCTAATTCTGATAAATCGTCTGGTAATTCTTCTGCTGTTGGTACATCATTAAAATACTTCTCTAATATTCCTACTAATTGTCCTTTTGTAATGTCTCCATTTTTATTCTCTGCTTGTACTCCTAAAATATCAGTTTGTACTCTTTCTTTTATGTTTGCTATTTCTGTTGCTGTTTTAGCATCGCTTGCTTTTGTTAAAATTCCATTTTCTCCTACTAAAGTTGCTATGCTAATTGCCGCTAAAATTAGCAACACAATAATCGTTATAACGAGTGCTATTAGCGTAATTCCGCCTATTTTCTTTTTGGTTTGTTAAGATTTGTTTTTTCATCTTATGTAATCCTTCCTTATATTCTAATGTTATTTATTTATAACATAACTATTGCTATTTTTCAATAGTTTTTAGAAATTATTTATTAGTTTTCTATAAATTTTCATTTGTGTGTATTGCTAATACACAGTATAGCATAAAAATTATTATAAAATCAATAAAAATTTTAAAAATTTTATACTTTTATTTTTTATTTAGCTATTTTTGTTAATTTTTGGAGGTTTTTGGCATGAAAAAATTTAATAATTGTCGTAATGTAATCGGTGATTTAATTAAAAAACATAGAGAAGAAAAACATTATACAAAAACGGAAGTATCTCACAAATTAGAATTACTTGGTATTGAACTGGATCGTTTTGAACTTTATAAAATTGAAACTGCTAAAACAAGTGTAAAAGATTTTGAGTTAATTGGTTTATGTATTGTTTTAGATATTGATTTTGAAGAATTAAAAAAATTAATAGAAGAGTATTCATAAAAACGCACAAAGCTTTTATATTTGTGCGTTTTTAGTATCTTTTATTGTTTATTAATCCATTTTATAAATTCTTCTTTTGTAATCTCTTTTAATTTATAAGCATTTTTCTTATCTTTTCCCTGATGTTTAAATCTATTATAATCAATCTCAAAACTTCCACCTTTTGACTTAGCTAATGCTTGCTTTTTCTTATACACTTTTCGATACAAATTATAAGCTTCATCTTTTTCTAAATTTTTAGTAAATACTTTACTTGCCCCTATTTCTCTACATGTTTTCTTATCTACAAATACATTATCACAATAAATAACGGCTGAATTTGTTGTTAAAAAGTATTTGCCACAGTTTTTACACTTTTTAAGATATGTTTTTTCTTGTAAAATAAAATACAATTCTAAAAATAGTAAATTATAGAAATTATCAATATTATAAATTTCTTGAATACCATATCTGTTATTATCTTTATCTTTTATAGTTTGTATTAACTCCTTTTCTGTTATTTTAGATGTAGCTTTATTTATTACTTTCTTAAATTCATTGTGTTTTAGAATTGGATATTCTTCTACTTTATTTGTATTGATAAATAAATGTAATTTTTCTAATGGAGTCAAATCTTCTAATTCTTCTTTATCCTTAAATAAACAGTATTCTATAATATCAATTATTTGCCTTTTATAGCCTTCGAATTCTTTTTGGTACTTACTATATAGTTTATCCATTTTATTGTTTAATTCTTTATTTTCGTTTGGATTTAAAGCTAATATTTCTTTTCTTTCTTTTTCTGTTAATAATGTTTGAAATCCATAAAACTTAAAAATAAAATAAGACATTTCTTTTAAGTCCTGTTGTATAAAATCTAAAACTATACTTCCTATTTTATTAGGTTGTTCATATACTTTTGTAGTATATTCATAATCCCCTTCCTCATTCATTTCAAAATCTAACATAGGTACTCTTAGTTGTTCTTCTTTTAGGTTTTCATTTATGTACAATTCTATCTTATTATTTACTTCCATCTTCCCTCCAAAAAAACTTTTATTTTTTTATAAAAACTATTGACAGTTATGACAATAATATGTTATAAATTAAATTGTCAATAGACAATGTTGTCGTTTTTTGTTTATTGTCAATATTAGTATACATTATATAAACACTTTTTTCAAGTATTTATATAAAGTTTTCTATATTTAAAAAATGTTAGCAAATTTTTGCATTATCACTTTAGGGGCTGATTTACTTGAGAAAAATGGATTTAGAACGAAATGAATTAATCTATAATTTGTATTTTAAAGATAAACTAACTGTATCAAAAATTAGTAACAAAATTAATTTGTCTATTAGTCAGATTAGTCGTATTCTGTCTAAATCTTCTCTTTATCAGCAAGAAAAAGCTAACAGAAAAGAAGAAAATCATAAAAAACACAATGAACAAACAAAAGAAATTATGAGAAAAAAACGAATGGAAGAAAAAGCGATTATGGATATGCTTCATACTCAAGCAACAAAAGAACTCTCTTATACCCTTCCAATATCTAAAGTTGCCTTAAGGAAAAATTGTTCAAGTGCTTACAACTATAATACTAAAAGGAAAAGATTTGAACTAAAGAAAGATATGGTATATTCAACTGATATGCCTAAAATAATTAAATACTAATATTATTATGACTTAAACATTTAAGTCTATTTTTTATTTTAAAAGAATTGGAGGTGAAAAAACATGAGCGAAAATGTCAAAGAAAACTACAGTATAATGTTTACTAACTATCCAGACATTGTAAATATTGAACAAATGAGAAAAATGCTTGGTGGTATTGGTGTCACTCTTGCCTATAAACTATTAAAACAAGGAAAAATTAAATCTATGAAAATAGGTAGAGAATATAAAATTCCAAAATCTTGCATTATTCAATACTTATTGGATGAAGAACAAATATAATGAAAATACCTATAATTAATGATGCATAAAAATTGAAAGGTTATCATAATTTAAAAACTTATGATATAATACAAAAGCTATAGGTAAGTAAACTGTTATACGGAAAGGAGGATCATTGGTAACAGGTAGCTTACAAATAAAAGGGCTAGTTTATTATGTTGTCTTAAATGTATATCCAGATAATAAGAGAAATCAAAAATGGATACCTACGACCGTTATAGCTGATGGTAAAAAAGTAAATCAAATGAAAGCTGAAAAGTTACTTTCAGATATTCGTATGATTTATAGCAAAAATTCCTATATAGACAACAAAAAAACAGCCGAACAATTATTAGAAGAACAAAATCAAAGCAAATCTATGGAATTATCTATATTACCTCAAACTAATAAAGATAATCAAACTCAACAACTTAGTCTAAATAATCAAACTTTATCAAATGAAGAAGAGTTAATAATTACCAAATGTTTATCTGCTTGGTACAACACATCAAAAGAAGAAATGATAAATTCTTTAATGAACATTATTATACAAAACCCTAATACACATTTAATTAAGAGAATTATTACAGATTTGGTTAATAAATTGTCAGATGATGCACGAGAACAAAGAATTAGAAAAATGGGACATTACCGAGATATGCTATTTAGCGATTATATTAAAGAGTGGCTAAACTCTATTAAAAATCAAGTTGCTAAAAGTACATATAAAGGTTATTATGACCACGTTAATGGTAGAATGCTTCCCTATTTCGAAAATGAAGAATTACTTTTAAGAGATGTTTCACTTGCTGATATTTATAATTATATTGAACATCTTTTTAGTGAAGGATTAAAACCAAACACAGTCAAGCATCATAGGTCTATTTTATCTTGTGTATTTACAAGGGCAGTTGAACAAGAATTATTTGAATACAATTTTATTAATAATTTAAAACCTATTAAATCTGACCAATATATAGGCAATTTTTATAAACACGACGAATTATTACATCTGTTTGAAGTTGTAAAAGATACAACTATTAGACTTGAAGTAATACTTGCATCAGTTTATGGGTTGAGACGTGAGGAAGTTTTAGGTTTGAAATGGGATGCAATTGATTTTAAAAGAAAAACAATTACTATAAGACATACTGTTCAAAGATTTAAAATAAATGGCAAAACACAATTTGTTTTTAAAAATAAAACAAAATCGCAGTCATCTTATAGAACTTTACCATTATTTAATTTTATAGAAGATTTATTACTAGAATATAAAGAAATTTACGCAGAATATAAAAAGATATTTGGTAATACCTATAACAACAAATATAAAGATTATGTATGTTTAATGCCTAATGGCGAACTTATGAAACCTGGCTATTTAAGTCATACCTTTTCAAAAATACTAGAAGATAATGAGTTAAAACGAATACGTTTACACGATTTAAGGCACTCTTGTGCAACACTACTAATACAAAACAAAGTACCAGTTAAAGATATACAAATTTGGCTTGGACACTCTAATATTCAAACTACTATGATTTATACTCATATGGATGAAACAAATAAAGAAGTATCAGCACAAGTGTTAATGGCTAAATTTCAATTTATTTTGACTAATTATCATGAGAATGAAATTTATGAGATGAAAGATGAAACTTTGAATAATATCTATGAACAAGACATAGAAAAAGTTGTTGCAAACCTTCAAAATCAACAACAACTATTTAAAAAGTGTTAGAAAATTTGATAAAATCTGTTAGAAAAAATATCAAATTTTCTACCTATTCATTTTTCTATAAAGTCTGAAAAACCTTATATGGTGCGGATGAAGGGACTCGAACCCCCACGTCGTTGACACTGGTTCCTAAGACCAGCGCGTCTACCAGTTCCGCCACATCCGCATATATACTAATTTATATTTCTTAGCAAATATTATAATAACATATTTATCATTTTACTGTCAAGTATTTTTTCGCAATTTAGTCTAGCAACTTACATTTATTTTACCAAACACAGTTAATTCTTTATTTACAATTTAACACAAATATAATATTCCAATAAACTATAAATTAAAAAACAATATCAACCCTCCCAAAATTGCCAAAATAAAACCAAAAATCTTTAAACCATTAGAAGCCTCATTTTGATCACCAAATCCAAAAAATCTTTTTGTTAGAATTCTTGCATCATATATCATAATAACTCCTACTAATACCATTAATACTGCAATTAATTTTATAATAACTTGTAACATATTATCAACATCCTTTTATTTACTATCTATATCTTAATCTCTTTTATAAAAAAAGTCAAGAGGGCATTCTAAAATCGAATCCCTCTTAACTGTTTGGAAGCCATACAAACTCATTCCACTCCGCAGACTGCTCCGTAGTAATACTTTACAGCATTTTCTACAATATCCCCTTTGAATAACTCCTCTGGAAGATTTTTACAATCATGTAATTCTTCTTCCAATCGCTGTCTCTCTCTTTTAACTGACACCCGCATACAGCTTTTTCCTAGCTTTTTATATCGCTTAGCTACTGTATCCTCGACTGCCTTGTCAATTAGTTGCTCGATTTCTTCTTCTGGATGTTTCACTCTCCGATACACCATTGCAGCCAACAAGACTCTTTGATAAAATGGCATATCTAACTTGTCACATAGAGATACAATCTCATTATGAATTTTCTTTGCCATATAGACCTCCTTTTCTGTGTTCGGTAATTATCCTTACCTCATTAATTGCAATATGTTAGAAATACTAACATATCCCTATTGTAGCATAATTTACATAACTTTGCAATTTTTTCTATATAAAAGGTACTATTTCCTATATAAAATAGCACCTTTCTTTTTATATCTCAATCCTTTTCATAAACTTATCCCTAATTAATTCCTTTAGCAATCGATTCTTCTCTGTCTCCAGTTTTGGATCCTCTTGTAAAATCCTCATAGCAACACTTTGAGCAGACTTTAATATTGGCATATCTTCAAACAAATTAGCAATTTTAAACTCAGGTAATCCATGTTGCATCGTACCAAAAAAATCTCCAGATCCTCTTAACTCTAAATCCTTTTCCGAAATGATAAAACCATCATTCGTACTACACATTACCTTCATTCTCTCTTTTACAGTTTCACTCTTCCCTTCGCACTTTAACACGCAAAAAGATTGATAATTTCCTCTTCCCACTCTTCCTCTCAATTGATGTAGCTGTGCTAGACCAAACCTCTCCGCATTCTCAATCACCATAATATTAGCATTTGGTACATCCACACCTACCTCAATAACAGTTGTTGAAATTAAAATATCAATTTCGCCCAATTTAAATCTTTCCATAATAGAATCTTTTTCTTTTGGTCTCATTTTTCCATGAATGTATTCCACTTTATACTGTGGAAAGATTTCTTTTTGATAGCTTTCATACAGCTTTTCAACAGACTTCAAATCTAATTCTTCATTTTCTTCTACTAATGGGCAAACAATATAAGCCTGACGTCCTTCTTGTATTTGCTTTTCAATAAATCCGTTCACTCTTTGTGTCATATTTTTAGGGACCGCAAAAGTCTCTACTTTTTTTCGATTTGGTGGTAATTCATCAATAATAGAAATATCTAAGTCTCCATATAAGATCAGAGCCAATGTTCTTGGAATCGGGGTAGCTGTCATAACTAATACATCTGGATTTTTACCTTTTTCTGCTATTTTTGTCCTTTGTTTTACACCAAAACGATGCTGTTCATCTGTTACCACTAATCCTAAATTCTTAAATACCACATTTTCCTCAATAATCGCATGGGTTCCAATTAAAATGTCAATTTCACCATTTGCCAATCTTTCTAGCAATTCTTCTTTTTTCTTTTTGGAAATACCAGAAATTAATAACTCACATTTTATGCCTAATTTCTCTAACATATTTTGAAAATTCTCTAAATGTTGGGTAGCAAGAATTGCAGTTGGTGCCATAATAGTCGCCTGATAACCACATTTTACTGCTTTGTAAGCAGCACACATGGCAACAACTGTTTTACCAGATCCCACATCTCCTTGTAGTAATCGATTCATCGATTTTTCCGATTCCATATTCTCATCAATTTCTTCTAGCACCCTAAGTTGTGCCTTCGTTAATTTAAACGGTAATTGACTGATAACATCTGACATCTTCACATTGGGATCAAATGAAATTCCTTTTTCTTCCTTTAAATAACTATTTTTCAATTCTAATAAAGCAAGCTGAGTCGATAATAACTCTTCAAAAACTAACCTTTTTCGTGCTTGATTAAAATCCTCAAACTCCTTTGGAAAGTGTATTTGCTTAATTGCTTGATCCAGCCCTTGCAAGTTGTATTCTTTTAACAGATAATCTGGTAACGTTTCCGCTAATTCGCCTTCTATCTCTGCCAATCCATTTTCCATAATTCGTCTTAACACATTTTGTGATAATTGATAAGTCAATGGATACAAAGGAATAATCTTTCCTGTATTAAAATTCTTCTTATTTTCATCAAATACAGGAGAAGTCATGGTGATTTTGCCATAAATATTGCTTATTTTCCCATAAAATTTATAACTTTTTCCTACCTCAAACTTATTTTTCAAATAACTCTGATTAAACCATGTAATCGTACAACTTCCCGTCTCATCTCTCACAAGCAATTTTTGCATGGTCTTTCCTCTTAATCGACTATCTAAAAGTTTTCCACAAGCAATTCCTTCTATTAATACTTCATCACCATTCACACATTCTGCTATATTTTTAGGCTTGCTTCTATCTTCATAACTCCTTGGATAATATGTAATCAAGTCTTTTAAAGTAAAAATCCCTATTTTATTTAATAATTGAATGCGGTTTGGTCCTACTCCTTTAATATATTTCACATCTTTATTTAAATCCATCTTTCTCTCCTTGGGACATTGGATTGCCAAAAAGGATCGTCCCCTTTGGCAACCTTTGCTGACAATTTAAAAAACATCTCCTAATTCCTCTAATTTAAAATCTAAGCCATCTGCACTAACCAATTTAAATTCTATTCCATGATGTTGTCCTTCTACCGCTTCTTTAATAGAACTACCATGTAAATGCCCATAATAGCACCTTTTTACATCATATTTTTTCATCACTTTTATAAAATCACTAATCTCATTGTTGGCTAAGTTATTTGGCGTAATGGGAGGATAGTGAAGAAATACTATTATTTCTTTTTCTTTATTTTCGTTTAACTGATTGGCTTTTTCTAAGGATAATTGTAATCTTCCCACTTCTCTTTTTAATAATTTTTTGTCCTCTCCTTCTTCATTTTGTCCCCAACCTCTCGTTCCTGCTATGATATAATTCTCAAATTCATAAGCGGAATTAAAAAGAAAATCTATATCATAAAAATTGTTCTCTTCTAAAAATTTTCTCATATTGGTTACGGTTGTCCACCAATAGTCATGATTTCCTTTCAATAACAGCTTTTTTCCTGGCAATGCATTCAAATAAGAAAAATCCTCATAAGTATCTTTCAAATAAGTCGACCATGAAAAATCACCTGGTAATACTACTAGGTCATTTTCTTTTACTTTTTGGTTCCAATCTTTTCTTATTTTCTCTTCATGCCCTTCCCAGTTTTCGCCAAAAATACTCATCGGCTTATCTTCGTGGAAAGACAAGTGAAGGTCTCCTATGGTATAAATTGCCATGTATTTCCCCATTTCTATTAATTTCTTATTTCTTGTTGTTTTTTCATCTTCACCCAATCATTCTATTATAACTTTAAGTTTGGTATGGCATTTAGGTTCAAATCATTTCTTTTTCCCTCGATATAATTGTAATAGCCAGCTGATGCAATCATAGCCGCATTGTCGGTGCATAATTTCAAATCTGGCATATATACTTTTACTTTTTCGCTTTCAAGTGCTAAAAATTCTTTCCTAATATACGAATTAGCAGACACGCCCCCTGCTAAAGTAACTGTCTTAATATTCGTTTTCTGAATGGCTTTTTTTACATTTTCCATTAGAGTCTCTGTTACTGTTTTTTGAAAACTAGCACACAAATCAGCTTGATTCATCTCTGGATTTTTATGATGTAAATTAATAACAGCTGTTTTGATGCCACTAAAACTAAAATCCAATGTATCTTCATCAAAATGCGTTTTGGGTAATTCGATATTAGCCTCTCCTTGTTTAGCGAGCTGATCCACTTTTGGACCACCTGGATAACCAAGACCTACTACCCTAGCCACTTTATCAAAAGCTTCACCAATGGCATCATCTCTAGTTTTTCCCAACACTTCAAACTCTGTATATGTCTTTACATGAATAATTTGTGTATTTCCTCCTGACATCATAACACATAAAAAAGGAGGTTCTAATTCTTGATAAGTAATATAATTTGCTGCAATATGTCCTTGAATATGGTTCACTCCTACAAGAGGAATTCTATTGGCAAATGCTAAAGCTTTCGCATAAGACAATCCAACCAATAAGGCTCCCACTAATCCTGGTCCATAAGTTGGTGTAATCGCATCTATCTCTTTCCATTCCTCCCTTGCCTCTTCCAAAGCCTTTTGGGTCACTCTCGAAATAGCCTCTATATGATTCCTAGAAGCTAGCTCTGGCACCACTCCTCCATACTTTTCATGGATTGGTATTTGGGTATCTATGATATTGGAAAGAACCTCTCTACCATTCTTTACAATGGATACAGAGGTTTCATCACAACTTGATTCAATGCCGCATAGTTAGAATATCTTTTTTCATTTTCTCTCCTTTTTCGTGGCGACTTTGGGACAGGTACAAACTCGCCATAATCCCTCTCTATTAAAAGCCAAATATCATTTGAATCAGATGCATGATCCCTGATGTTACAGCATTAATGGCTGGCGATATAATGATGCTTGCTATGCCTGTAATCCATATGACTACAAATATAATGTAAAATATTTGCTCATTATTTCTAAACCATTGTTTTGCATTGTATGGTAAAAATGGCATGATGATTTTTGAACCATCTAATGGTGGCAATGGTATTAGGTTGAATACACCTAGCCCAATGTTGATGGCTATGGCAGATGCTATGATTAATTGAATAATGTTTCCTACTGTTGTTAGTAAAAATGTGCCAGCAAATTTTACAAGTGCTCCATATAGTAAGGCTAATACAAAAGCTAATACGATATTGGTGAGTGGTCCTGCTACTGATACGATAGCTTCTCCTTTTTCCATTGACATTTTTCTAGTATAGTTACTAGGATTGACATGGACTGGTTTTCCCCATCCAAATCCTGCAAATAGCAATAAAAGTGTTCCGATTGGGTCTAAATGATCCAATGGATTTAAACTTAATCTTCCTTCATTTTTGGCTGTGTTATCTCCTAATTTATATGCTGCAAAACCATGTGCAAATTCGTGGAAGGTAATGGCTACTAATACGCCTGGTATACTTACTAGTAAAGCAAATAAGGCTCCTGGGTTTGTGATATATTGTGCTAGTGTTGATAATACCATTATGGCTATTATGATATATATGATTCTTTTGTCAAATGAAAAATTAAACATATTTTTTCTCCTTTTTAAGATGATTTAAAACACCTATCTTTTTCTTCTAAAAACATTTTAAACAAATCATAATTACTTATCTTTTAATTGTCATATTTGCAAGTTCATTTTTAAAAGGTTTTAAATCAAAACCATTATAATTATCACATACTATTATACTATCAGTATAGTTTGACATATATAATGATAAGTATAAAACTAAAATCACTTCTTCTTTTGTTCTGCAATTAAAAAGAAGAATTGAATTACATTGATTAATAATATTTATTTCATTTGTATTATTTTCTAAACCTTCTATATATTCATTTTTCGAATCGTCATCAAAGATATCCCAATATTCAGATGAAATTTCCGAATTAGAAGACTCCTCAGTAATATTTATAAATTTAAAACTTTTATCATCTTCAACAGAAACAATTACATTTTTTTGATATTCCTTAAAAAACTGCTTAATTAATTCTTCATTAAAATAAGAAGCTAGTTCATCTGTATATTTGCAAAAAATATTGATATCACATCCATTAGGAATATTATAGCCCTGAGGCAACTTAACTCCATTAGCAGTAAAAAGTTCTACAGATTTTAACTCACTATTTTTGGCACAATTGTTTGTATCATTCTTTTTCTTTTTAAAATTATCAAATATCCTCATAAATATCATCCCTTCATTATATTATTTATTTTACTATAAATATCATACCAACTATAACATCTAGTCATTCTATCATCATCGACACAATCTTTATTATAACCTGCATCATAACAAATGACAGGAATATAATTTTTTAATTCCTTTATATTATTCGGATTATCCTCAACCATTAAATCGATTTCATTTTCCATGATTTCTTGATATTTACTCTCATTAGAAGCCTTTGAAAAAATCAATTTATCATAGGGTATTTTATTTTCATTCAGCCAATTTTTAACGATTTCTCTCATTCGCCTTCCAACCTCATCATCTCTATTTGCCAACCATCTGGAAGTTATAATATATATTTCGTGTCCATCTTCCTTTAGCTTTTTAACAATTTCTGAGGCAAAAGGTCTAGCTTTTTCATGAATCGCATAATATTCTAAATATTGTTTCCAAAAACTGTTTTCTATTTCTTTACTAATATGAAATGTTTTGCAATAGTCATAATTGCTATCACCAATATGATAAGCAATCTTGTTTTCAACACAATATTTGCTAACATGATTGATAACAAACTGTTCTATATTCGTCAAAACACCATCAATATCTATTCCTATTCTCATAAACTTCTCCATTCATAAATTCAAAATATGCAAGCTAAGTTATTATTTGGATCCTACTAATTTTTAATTGCTATTACCCTACATATTTTTCTACATTTTCTTGTATTTCATCTTCTTTTTCTTGCATTGCTTCCAAAGTACGTTGTAGTAACTCATCTAACTCCCAGCCTAACCCAGTGGCACCAGTACTAATTAAATCTCTTGAGCAACCAGCTGCAAACTTTTTATCCTTATACTTCTTTTTTAAGCTTTTCAATTCCATATCTTTTGTACTTTGCGATGGTCTCATTTTCGCTGTTGCCCAAATTAAGCCTGATAATTCATCTACCGCAAAAAGTATTTTTTCCATTTTACTTTCTGGCATCACATCAGAGCAAATGCCATATCCATGACTACAAATAGCATGTACTAATGGTTCATTCGTATTGATTTCTTTTAATATTTCAACTGCTTTTTGGCAATGTTGTTCTGGATACATCTCATAATCAATATCATGTAATAAGCCAGCTAATCCCCAAAAGTCCTCATTTTCGTTATATTTTTTAGCAAAATATCTCATGATTTGTTCTACGGTAAAAGCATGCCTTATATGAAATTCTTCTTTATTGTATTTCTTTAATAAATTAATAGCATCTGCTCGATTTATATTTACTTCAACCTCGCTAGTTTTACTACTTACACTAGGTTCTACTTTTTCTTTCTGCTCCATTTCTTTTGCTTTCTTATCATTTCCCATCCCAATTGGCTTCATCGTTGGAAATAGTAACACATCTCGAATCGATGGACTATCTGTTAATAGCATAATTAGACGGTCAATTCCAATCCCTAATCCACCTGTTGGAGGCATTCCAATCTCTAATGCCTGAATAAAATCTTCGTCCATCATGCCAGCTTCTTCATCTCCTGCTTCCCTTGCCTCTACTTGCTTTTTAAATCTTTCGTATTGGTCAATTGGGTCATTCAATTCTGAGAAAGCATTTCCATATTCACGCCCTCCAATAAAAACTTCAAATCTTTCTGTCAAACGTGGATCTTCCTTCTTTTTCTTCGCAAGTGGTGAAATTTCAATTGGATAATCATAAATAAACGTTGGTTGTACCAATGTTTTTTCTACATATTCATCAAAAAATAGACTGATTACATCTCCTCTTGTCTCTTTTGTTTTATCTGGTATTTCTATGTTCCTTTCTTTCGCAAGAGCTACTGCCTCTTCATCTGTGTTGATAGTATTAAAGTCTACTCCACAAGCTTCTTTAATGGAATCTATCATGCTAATTCTTTTCCAACTAGGTGTCAAGTCAATTTCTTGTCCTTGGTAAGTTACTTTTGTAGTTCCTCTTACTTTTATCGCACATTTTGAGAATAATTCCTCTACCATGTCCATCATGTCATGATAATCCGCATATGCTTCATACAATTCAATGGTGGTAAATTCTGGATTGTGGCGAATGTCCATTCCTTCATTTCTAAAAATTCTTCCCATTTCATATACTTTGTCATACCCACCTACAATCAATCTTTTTAAATTTAATTCGGTAGCAATTCTTAAATACATATCAATATTTAAAGCATTATGATGGGTAATAAATGGTTTTGCTGTAGCTCCACCAGATATAGTATTTAACATTGGTGTATCAACTTCTATGTAACCCTTTTCATCTAATATTTTTCTGATTTCTGTGATAATTTGACTTCTCATTTCAAAAGTTTTCTTTACTTCTGGGTTCATGATTAAATCCACATATCTTTGACGATAACGTAAATCCACATCTTTTAAACCGTGGAATTTTTCAGGCAATGGTCTCAAAGACTTAGAAAGCAAAGTTACTTCTTTAGCATGGACAGAAATTTCTTCTGTTTTGGTCTTAAAGACAAAACCAGTCATGCCAATGATGTCTCCAATGTCCCATGTTTTAAATGCTTTGTAGCTTTCTTCTCCTAAGTCATTGATACTAACATAACTTTGGATTTTCTCATCACTATCTTGAATCGTACAAAAAGATGCCTTTCCCATAATTCTTTTCGCAATAATTCTTCCACAAACGGTTACATCTTTTTCCTCAAATTCGTCATAATTTTCTTTGATTATTCCTGCTGTACAAGTTCGATCAAATTTCGTTATTTGATAGGGATCTTTTCCTTGTTGTTGTAATTGTGTTAGTTTATCTCTTCTAATTTGCATCAAATGATTGATGTCTAATTCTTCTGTTTGATTGTTTTGCTTATTGTTTTCTTGCATTAAAATCTCTCCTTTTATTTTCTCAGCTTTGTTTTTGCCATTATATAACAAAAGTTGGTAAAAGTAAAGTTTTACCAACCTTTGTCTTAAAAAATTGGGTATACTTTTTCTATGGTAGTACTGCTCGTATTATAGGCACCGTTCATATCATGCAATGTTGTTATTTTCAAATAATAAGAACCTGTGTAGTCACTTAAATCCAATTCTAATCTATACTTTTGAGCACCATTTTCTCCATAATTAGACACTTGTTTTGACTGTGTAAAAGAATAGAAATCATTAAAATTTGTTTGGCTATTGGAATTACTTATCCCTATGGTTGTATAATTGGTTGCCGTTGTAGCATTACTATATAACCAGCAATCCATAACTATTTTACTAATGTTGGTTACATCGATCGGCTGATTATATATAATCATACCAACATTTCCTTTCTTTTTATTCTCAGGGTTGGTATTATAATCATCTGGTAATGTAACTTGTGGCGAATTATTGGCCCAACAAGAAGCATTTATAGTATTTCCTTTTTTTCCAGTATAATTCCATATTCCACTATAATCTGCCATTCCAAATCCACTGGCATAATTACTAATAATTGAAAAATTCCAGTTTTCTTGTCCTTCCTCCAAGGTTATATATCTTACATCTCTATTACATATCTCACATACACCTTCTATATACCTATGTCCAATCTCTTCTGACTTTATTTTTGATTTGACATCACCATTTTGTATTTTAATACGATATTTTCCTGCTTTCTCTACTGTAAAACTTACATTTTCAGATATATTCCAATTCGTATCACCTTCTAATTGATAGGCTACTTGCCATTTATCAATATAACCATTATATTGAATATCAGAAATGTTCACTCTCCATTGATTCGCTCCCATACATTCAAAACTAATTTGAAAAGTTGGCTTCTCCTCAGGGGTAGGATCATATTTGACATTATATAGTCCATCTGGTAATTGTTCTAAGGTGTAGTAGGTTTTTCCCTGATATTTTAATCCTTCATAACTGACTACACTTCTTGTCTGAATATTAATAAAAAAATCTTGTTCTACTCCTTCAATTCCTAACTTCTTAACTTCATCTTTACTCCAATATCGATAACCTTCTGAAGATGTAATTCCAGATTCATTTGCTGTAAAAACTTTCGTGGCTTGTGCTGCAACACTACTCTCTTCTGTAAGTCCTATTCCTATTTGCTGTTCTTTATCTTCTTCATAGATGGCATTTACCTGTGTTTGCATTATCTTTAATTCGGCTGTAAAAGCTGTCAATTTAGATGAACTAATTACATTCAGTCCACTATAGGTTGCCACAGAAACTAGTATTAGTAATACCGTGATTGTAATGACTAATGATACTAGCGTAATTCCTTTGCATTTTTGCATTCGTTACCTCCTTAGTTTACTGGCTGGGGTAGTAGGATTCGAACCTACGCATGTCGGAGTCAGAGTCCGATGCCTTACCGCTTGGCGATACCCCAATATTTCATATATATATTATCACTTTATTTGTTTTTTGTCGAGACTTTCTGCTATTTAAGTTTCGATTTTTTTTACTTTTCTATTTCTTTTTTCAATTTTTTATAATATAATTTCAATATAATGTAGATGTAATTACATCTATGTGTTAATACTCTCTTTAGGAGTGTGAATTAATCATGAAAAAAATATTATTTAAAGGCTGTGGAACAGCCATCAGTACACCCTTTGACGAAAACGGTGTAAACCTAAAAGAATTCAAAAAACTAGTAGAAAATCAAATTCAAAACAAAGTAGATGCCATCATCGTTTGTGGAACAACTGGCGAATCCTCTACCATGACAACAGAAGAAAAAATAGCAACCATTACCTGTGCTGTCGAAACTTGTCATGGAAGAATTCCCATTATTGCTGGCACAGGAGGAAACAATACCAAGCAAGTAATTGAATATTCTAAAAAAATTGAAAGTCTAGGAGTTGATGGACTTTTAATTGTAACGCCTTATTACAATAAATGCACACAAAATGGGCTAATCCAACATTACACTGAAATTGCCAAAAATGTTTCTCTACCCATTATTTTATATAGTGTACCTAGCAGAACAGGTGTCAATATACAACCTAAAACTTGTTTAGAGCTTTCTAAAATAGAAAATATTGTAGCAATCAAAGAAGCCAGTGGAAATTTATCACAAGTAGCTGAAATCGCTCACTTATGTGGCAATGATTTATCCATTTATTCTGGTAATGACGATCAAGTTTTGCCTGTTCTTTCCCTTGGTGGCATTGGTGTGATCTCTGTTTTATCCAATGTCATACCAGAATATACACATAATATGGTACAAAATTTTTTAGATGGCAACATTCCTACAGCCACTAAAATGCAATTAGATGCCATTCCTTTGATTCAAGCTTTATTTAGTGAAATCAATCCCATCCCTGTCAAATCTGCCTTAAATATATTAGGTTATCAATATGGCATCCCTCGATTGCCTCTTACTCCCATGAGTAAAGAAAAAGAAAAAATATTAAGAGACGAATTATTAAAATTAGTAAAGTAACTTTTAAAGTTTATTATATTTTTTTATGAAGTAACAGTATCATAAATTATAAAAATTAAAAGAAGAAAGGATATAAAAATTATGTTAGAAGTAATGGTAAATGGATGTAGTGGAAAAATGGGACAAATTGTTTGCGACTTAGTAGAACAAAACGAAAATCTAGTGTTAAAAAGTGGTTTTGACAAAAATGTAACAGGAGAATTTGCTTTTCCTGTATATAATAAAGTTGAAGATATCAAGGAAAAACCAGATGTGATTATTGACTTTTCTGTTCCTATCGCTACTTTTAAAATTTTAGAATATGCTGTTTCCAATAAAGTACCTATTGTAATCGCTACTACTGGCTTTTCAGCAGAAGAAGAAAAAAAGATTGAAGAATTTAGTAAACAAATCCCTATCTTTAAATCAGCCAACATGTCTTATGATATTATGATTATGAAAAAATTAGTACAATGGCTTGCCCCTTTGTTGAAAGATACTGACATCGAAATAACTGAAACCCATCATAATCGAAAAATAGACAGTCCAAGTGGAACTGCCCAAATGCTTGCAGATTCCATTAATGCTTCACTCGGCAATAGCCTTCATTGTGAATATAACAGACATGATAAACGTGAAAAAAGAAATAAAAATGAAATTGGTATGAATTCCATTCGTGGTGGAAATATTGTTGGTGAACATGTTGTTCAATTTTTTGGAGAGTTTGAAACTTTTGAATTAAAACACACTTCTTATTCCAGAAATGTATTTGCTGAAGGTGCTTTGAAGGCTGCTATGTTTCTTGCTTCTATGCCAAATGGTTTGTATTCAATGGAAGATATGTGTCATATTTGATTTTTTGCATAATTTGTGCTAAAATATATATAAATAGTATTTATATTACCCTTTTCTATTTATAAAAAATAAGAAAAATCTTTGATTTTTCTTTCTAAGAGTTGCTAATGCAA
>CANONT010000028.1 GCA_947567695.1 uncultured Clostridium sp. | reverse complement strand
TAATTTATTATACACCCTCTCATAAAATGTGTCCATATATCTATTCTAACACCAGAAACACCAAGATTTTCTATATTTATCTAAACTCACCATATTCATCACTATCTTTATCAGCTCTAATATCTTCTTTTACTTGTTTTTCGAATTGCTGATAAATTTCATATAACTCTTGAAGCCTTTTTTCGTTCTTTAAGGACACTTAACAATAAAATTTGATATTACCTGAATGAATCGATTTCCATTTTTCAACAATTTGAAAATAATGCAAAGAAATATCTTCACAAATAATATTTAATTCTTTTTCAGGAATCTTACTTTTATTATAGCAAAGAATACAACCTCCTGATTGAGTTAGCCAAACTTTAGTAGCATTTGCTATTGGATTTCCTTTTGAAATATGAACATGAATGGGTTCGTCATTTTCATTTGTCCAAAAATAGATTTTATATCCGTTTTAATTCAAAAATACTAGGCAATTCTCAATCCTCCTAAGCGTGCATATTTAAAAAAGAAAGAAGAACCATTTTTAACAATTTCAAAAAATGTTTTCTTTTCCTCATCAGAATAATTTCCATCTTCTAAAACAACCTTGTAACTTGGAAGTTCAATCACATAAGTATCAAATCCATATTCCATTGGTCTTTCAAAAGTAACACGAAGATATTCTTCACCTGTTTCTTTTTTTCCAATATTAGAAAATACTCCCAATGTACCATCAGGATATTTGGCAAATTCATAAGTCATTATATTATCACTCTCCTATCTTTAACTTAATTTAATATTTCGCAAAATTTTTACATGCTTTCATTTTTTACTTACAACATTATTATATCACATTTTTTTTAAATTGATATAATTTTTTTATATTGTTACAAAAAATGTTCCTATTATCAAAGTTTTGTGCAAATAGGAGTAGGATCAAAAATAGAATTATGTGATATGGTCCTATCTTCATAAATCTTGCAATTCCTTTAATAAAGCCTATTTCAGCTGATTGTTCTAACAACAAACTAAAAAAAGAAAAATGTACCATATATGAAATTATATTATTAGAATTAGACATAGAGGATGTTCAAAAACAAAACACCCTCTAAATCATTTTCAATACGTTTCTTTATGCTTCCAGTTTCAGCATTATCTGATACCTAGGTTCCTCAGCTGTTATCGTATTTTCATCATACAAACTCTCTAACGAACCTTTTTCTTTTTTGTCGTCTCTAATTGCAAAGACAATAGACCATTTGCGAAAAGGCAATCTCGACGAACCGACAATGACAATTTCCTCTGATCGCTTCTCTGTGTAACGATAAAGTATATTAAGAGCATTTATGCCATCTTTTCTTTTAAATCCGTCATTGTACAGCAATTGGTTAATAATGCTGTCATGCAAGAAAATCCATGAATCCTTTATCTTCGCCTGTATTTCTTCTTTGGCGAGAAAATCAAAGAGATACGTATTTTTTGGTACAGCTAAATTTAATATTTCCATAATGTCTCCTCCTTTACTGATAAACTATACCGCTTATTACATAAGATATTACTTTATGTAATTATATAATAACTATAAAAAGCAAAAACTAACAAAATTCGTATGAGTTTTGTTAGCTTTTAATATGGATATAAAGATAGCAATTATTATTTTTTTCATAATGTTCAAAGCTATAATTTAAATCTATATCTAAATTAGTAGATAAAACAAATTGTGAATAAATGTTATGTATTAAAGGAGCTATGTCTGATTGATTAGCTCCACCACAATCAAATACTGCATATTTTCCAGCCTTAATTGTAATGCGTTCAGAGTTTTCAAGTTTTTGTTTGCATCCTACATAATATATCTCTGTATTATTATCTTGCCTGAAGGTGATTCCATACATACCTAATTCCACAATTTTTTCAAATAAATCTCTATCTTTCAAATTCTGATATAATTCTCTAATTCTATATAAAAAATCTTCCTTTGTTTTTGCATATGGAGTTTTATATCCATATATTTGTATTTCCTCAATCTCTTCAATTTTATAGGAATATTTAAAGGGTTTATCTATTTGATTTAATTGATAAACTGGAAATTGTATAAATTCAATATTACTTTTTCTACATTCACTAGGCGTCATATGAAACATATTTTTAAAGCTTCTAGAAAAAGAGTTTTCTGATTCATACTGATATTTAATAGCTAAATCTATTATTTTTATATCTGAACTTTTTAGCTCTTCATATGCTTTACTTAATCTTCGTTTTCTAATATATTCTGATAAAGACATATTAGTAATAAAAATAAAAATTCTTTGCATGGATTGTTCTGAAACTGCTAATATTTTTGATAATTCCTTATAGTTTATTTTTTCAGTTAAATGTGTTTCTATATATTTCATTAATTCTTCAAATTTTATTTTATTATCCATAATTCTTATACTTTCTCATTTTATAATTGTTACAAAAAATTTTTCTAATTTGTATTTGCTTTATTAATCGACATATTAGACGATTGATTACTTCTATTCGCATTACTCAAATTACTCTGATTTACCGCTGTATTAGTATTGGTAGATGTATTTGTACGATTGGTGTTATTAGATGAATTTGTAGTTGTCTTATTAGAATTGTTTGTATTGGTAATATTTGTAGTATTTCTGTTATTACCAGTAGTATTATTAGATATTACCGTATTGGAGCTATGATTTATATTTGTGTTTGTAGTATTCGTGACATTGGTAGAATGGTTATTTTGAGGAACTTGTTGTGGATCTTCTGCATCAATATCTTGTGTAATTCCTTGTATAATTTCTTCTACTTTATTTGGTGTTGTCTGATTCGTATTTTCTTTTAACTCTGAACCAGTATGATTACCACATAATTCAGGCGTAGTAAGCCACAAGAAATATTCGGTATAAGTATTTGGGCAACCCGTGGTTGCTTTTTTTCCTGTTTCTGCACACACAGTACAATTGGAAATTGTATTTGGCTTCTCAAAGGTAGCACTATTTAATCCAGCATGTACTCTTGACATGACATTTGCCCATAATAATCCTGCTGGATTTCTCTTATTATATTCTATGGATTCGTTTTCGTCATAACCATACCAAGTAACTGCTGTGTAATATGGAGTAAATCCGCATAGCCATCTATCATAATTTTCATCGGTCGTTCCTGTTTTAGCAGCAACATCTACTCCTGCTATTTTACAATAGGTCGCTGTTCCATGTGTTCCTATTACTGGCTGTGTTAATATTTCTTTTACAATATAGGCAACTTCTTTAGATACTACTTTTTTCTTCTTTTGTGATGTTTTTATTATGGTTTTTCCTGTTTTATTATCAATCGTAGAATAAAAAGTTGGTTCTATGTATTCTCCAGCATAGGCACCAGCCATTTCTAAGGGACTAATTCCTTTTTGCAAGCCCCCCAAAGATAAAACTAAGGTTTCGTCTTCATCTGTTAAAGTACTAATTCCCATCTTTTCTAAATATTTCATAGAAGTTTTTGGTTTTAATGTTTCCATGATTTCTACAAATGGAATGTTTTGAGAAGATTCCACTGCTCTTCTGACAGTCACTTTGCCCAAAGGTGGATTATAATCTGTTGGATGATAGCCTTCTGGAAAATCTCTTTCTGTATCATCATAAATAGATGAAGCTGTAATAATTTTTTGATCAATGGCTGGTATTAAAATAGACAATGGCTTGATCGAAGAACCTGTTTGTCGAATACTTTGTGTGGCTCTATTCAAAGATCTTGCTTGCGTTTTCTTTCCTAGTCCTCCTGTACAACTGATAACATATCCTGTTTTATGATCTATCATTACCATAGCTGCTTGGGAAGAATTCCCACCTTTTTTAGAGGCTATACTATATTTAGTTTTTTCAAATTCCGTTTCTGTTTGTTTTTGAATTTTTGAATCTTGTGTACTATGTATCGTCAATCCAGCCATATTGATGTAATTCGTAGCAAATGTTTTGGATATATTATATTTTTTTGCAATATCCTCTGTAACTTCTAAAATAAGAGCATCTGTATGGTAAGAATATACAGCGTCTTCTGAAGGTATATTCCCTTTTTTGAAATTGAATCCCTTTTCTACATTTTGGATTGCTGTATGATAATCTTCCTCTTGAATGTATTTTAATTCTAGCATTTTAGCAAGAACAATTTTAGTTCTTTTAGTGATTTTTTCTGTATTCCCCTCTTCAAAAGGATTGTAAGAATTTGGTGAATGATTCAAACCTGCTAAAAAAGCACATTCTTCTAAACTTAGATCTTTTGCTGATTTACTAAAATAATATTGGGCAGCTGTTTCTACTCCATACATATTAGGTCCAACATAGATTATATTGAAATATCCTTCTAAAATTTCATCTTTGGATAAGCAAGTTTCTAATAACCATGCTTTCCACCACTCCTTTACTTTCCTGGTAATACTATCTGTCGAGTCTCCTGTTAAATTTTTTACTAATTGTTGCGTGATCGTACTTCCACCATAAGAAGATTTGCCAAAATGAAAAACATAGGAAGCAATTGCACTACCTGTCCTTTTAATATCAACCCCTCCATGTTTATAAAAACGTTCATCTTCAATAGCAACATAGGCATTTTTCAAATGGTTGGGCATATCTGATAAAGCAATTGTTAGATTTTTTCGTTCACACCCCAGTTTAGCAATCTCATTTCCATCGATGTCTAAAACAATAGAATTTTCATTTACCAACATTTCTTTGACAAGTGCTTTCCATCGATGTGCAGAAATTCCTAACATGACGCCTATTACAACCATAGCAATAAATACAATTGTAAAAATCCTTTTTTTCAATTTTTTGCTTTTTCTTTTTTTATCTATTTCATTATCTTCTTTTCTTTTATTTTTACGAAAGGCTTTTGGTACAAAATCTTCATCATCTTGCTTTGACTTGCCTCTCTTTGCTTTTTTATGTAACAAGTTAAATCACTTTCCTTTTTATTATTAATATGTACTCATAGTATATCATAAATCGCATAAAATACAAATATGGAAATCGAAAAAATAGAAACTAATTTAAAAAGAAATTTATACCTTCATGCCTCAAAGATGAAGTTTTCTTCTCCTTCCAAAAATGTAGAAAGTCAAGTTATTCGTATTAGTCCAGAGTTTACTTTTCAAAAAATTCTAGGCTTTGGAGGAGCCTTAACAGAAAGTTCTTGTTATGTTTTAAGTAAGATGGATTCCCATATAGCTAATCAAATTTTAGAGGAATATTTTGCAAAAGACAAATTAAATTATCAACTTGGTAGACTTTCTATTGCTAGTTGTGATTTTTCTTTAGATAGTTATTCGTATTCGCATAAAAACGATTTATCTGACTTTACGATTGATCGTGACCTAAAATATGTTATCCCTATTATAAAATCTGCTCAAAACATAAATAGAAACCTTCAGTTTCTCTCTTCTCCATGGTCGCCTCCTGCATTTATGAAAGATAATCATCGTTTATTTGGTGGTGGAAAGTTATTACCGCAATATCGAAAGTTATGGGCAGATTATTTAGTAAAATACGTACTTAGTTACCAAAGTTATGGTATTCCTATTTCGTATATGACGATTCAAAATGAACCCAATGCCAAACAAATATGGGAATCTTGCCTATATTCTTCAGATGAAGAGGCTGATTTATTAAAAAATTATTTGTACCCTACTTTTAAAAGAAATGGATTAAATACGCAATTTTTAATTTGGGATCATAATAAAGATATTGTACTAGAACGAAGTATCGAAACACTAATCCAAAATAATGCTTTGGATTATGCCAGACGGAATCGCTTTTCATTGGTATACTGGTGGCCATTTTGATAGCTTAGAAAGACTGCATCACTTATTCCCTACTTTACTACTATTTCATACAGAAGGCTGTACTGGCTATTCTCATTTTAAACCAAAAGATGAATTGTTTAATGCTGAAATGTATGCCTATGAAATAATGGAGGATTTTAATCATGGTGTGAATGCTTTTATTGATTGGAATTTAGTACTAGATTTTAAGCGGAGGTCCTAATCATGTTAGAAATTATTGCAACAGCCTTATTATGATGAACCAACAAAATACAGATTATAGAAAAACCCCTGCTTTTTATTATGTTTCTCATTTAGCAAAATATGTCAAACCCAACAGCAAAAGAATTCATTTTAGTAAATTTTCTGAAAATATTTGCGTGTCAGCCTTTCAAAATCCAGATAAAAGTGTTATTATAGTATTGTTAAATAAAACAGATCAAAATATCGAATATAATTTGTGTTATAAGCACTTTGTGTTACATGATAATTTGGATCGTCATGCAATTGTGACTTTTATCATTGTTTGAAAAATAATAGAAAATTGAGAGGATGAATACTTATGATTAATCGAGAAGATAACCCAGAATTTTTAAATTCTTTTTTAGATTACTCTGTTACTATTTTAAATAAATCACCTAATAGTATCAAAGAATATAATTATGATTTAATGATGTTTTTGAGATTTATTAAGCTACATTTTCATATGACAGATGAAATCGATTTAAAAGAAATTAAAATAGATGATATGACAATTGATACGATCAAGAAAATTACACTAGATGATATTCATGCTTTTATTTCCTATTTAACACGTGAATTTCATAGTAAAGCAACTACAAGAGCAAGAAAAGTTTCTACGATTCGTGTGTTCTTTAAGTATTTAAGTAGAAAAGTAAAATTGATTGAGGTTAATCCTGCACAAGATTTAGAAACACCAAAGCTAGATAAAAGATTACCTAAATATCTTTCCTTAGAAGATAGCAAAAGATTGTTAGATGTTACTTCTAATGAGGATCATAGAAATTCTGAACGAGATTATGCTATTATTACTTTATTTTTAAATTGTGGTATGCGTCTTTCTGAATTAGTTGGTATTAATCTTCAAGATATTGATTTTGAGGATTGCAAATTAAATGTTATTGGTAAAGGTAATAAAGAAAGAACCATATATTTAAATAAAGCATGTATGAAAGCAATTGGCGACTACTTAGTGATACGACCAAAAGAAGGAATCAAACATGATAGCAAGTATTCAGAAAAAGCTCTTTTTTTGAGTGAAAGAAAAACGAGAATTAGTAACCGTACTGTTGAAAATGTTGTAAGCAAACAACTACAATGTGCTGGCTTAGATACGAAAAAATATTCTGTTCATAAGTTAAGACATACGGCTGCTACTTTGATGTATCAATATGGACAAGTTGATATTAGGGCTCTTCAAGAATTACTAGGACATGAAAGTATTTCTACTACTGAAATATATACCCATGTTAGTAATGACCAAGTTCGTAATGCGGTCGAACGTAATCCTTTGGCAGATGTATAGAAGATTGTCTTTTAGGACAATCCTTTTTATATTGTAGGAAAGTCCATTACACATATAATCGTTGACACAAAAATACTCTCTAAGAAAAATTGCTATACTTCTCATTAGATATTTGGAATTAATATTTTTTGCCCTATTTCTAAATTTCCATTTTGAAGCTGATTAATTTCCTTAATTTCATACATGACATCTCTAATATCTTTATTTTTATAGTATTGGTTTGTATTTACTTCCCTCTCGGCAATAGACCATAAAGTATCACCTTTTATAATGTAGTCTTCTCGATAGGCTATTTCTGTTTTGGAATAAGTTCTATTAATTCCTAATAGGATAAGAAGAATTAATCCTATTAAAATTACTAAACTCCTAATAAATTTCTTTTTGTTTACTATTTTTATTTTCATATTAACTATCTCCTTTTTAGAAACTTTGTTTGCTTGTTGAGATAATTATATACGAACATTCTTTCTTTGTCAATACTTTTTTTGAAAAAATGTTCGTTTTTTATTTTTCAAATATTTTTCTATAATAAGGTTGAATTTCTGGCAAGAAACGATCCAAATAGATAACATTTCCATTGATATCTTCGATCTTCATGTTAGGAAAGGTCTTTATCATCTTTTCATCATTCCAATACCTATCAATAAAAGTCAGTAAAGAATGCTTTTCCTGTAATTTTTGATAAACCTCTTGCCTTTTTGCAAAGTCTTCTGTTTTTATATCATTTTGAATGACCATTCTTGTTACAAATAGATCTTGTGCATAACAAGTTAAGATACAGTCAAACATTAGAAAAATAATGATACAAGAAAGAACTCCTTTTGCTAATTGACAAGATATTTTATTTGCCATTTTATTTATCATTTGATCCACAAATGGATTGAATTTTTTTACTAAAAATATAGTTAAAATTCCCCAAAAAGCTGAATACAATAGACAAACTCTTCCATTTATATTCAAGATGTTATTACTGTAATCCCACCATTTTGTATGTAATACCATTTCCACTAAGAAACTGGTTAGATATTCTGTCAAAGATCCTATCACATAGCCACCTAAAAATAGTGTGATATTGCTTTTATTAAAGTATTGTGAAAATACGATGATTATAACTGCCCCTACTCCATAAATTCCGCAAAAACGGACCATATAAGAAACTTTGCCTACATTGCCATAGCCCTGTTGTTAAAATACCGAATATGGTTTCAATGATATATCCTAAGAAACTGTATAGGATAAAGTAAGCAAATATTTTCCAAATACTAATTTTCTCTTTCATGTACTCCTCCTTACAGCATTGCCTTACAATAATGGTGTCATATAAAGCGGAATATATAGTATTTCATTTTCTTCCTTTAAATCTTTTGCATGTATAATAATTGATTGTCCTAAATATTCTTTATATTTCTTCCTTAATTTATTCAATGAAGAAATATAATTGCTCCCCTTGCTTTTGGACAAAATTGTATCTTATCAAATATTATCATAGATTTTTCTTTTCACCCTTTTACACCTCTAAAAATCAATTTTATAACTTTATTTTAGCACTGAATTAAAAATAATTCAATTGATTTTTCACAAAATCAAGAATAGTATTGTGTTATATTTGCACAAAATCAAATATAACACATTTTTTCTCTCCTCTTAAATCTTTTTAACTATATCATACCTTATATAAAAGTTCAAATAAAAAGATAGAGTATTCAACAAAAATACACTATCTTTCTACTTATAATAATATTGGGCTAATTTGTTCACCATCTAAAGCATATTCTATTGTTTTTATGAGATATTCAAAATCAAATACAATAGACCTTGGTTTTGTAATGGGATTATCTTGTCGAAAAGGTACAAAATAATAATTTTTTCTATTTAATAATCTTCCCAAATTTTCAGCATTTCCACTTAGTCCATTATTGGTTGACGGGGCAATTACTAAGGGATATCCGATTTCTCAAATGTGATTTTGCTGCCATTGTCGCTGGTGTATCAATAATATCACAGGCTAGTTTTGACATTGTGTTTCCGTGAACATGGTGCAATAACCATAATATCTGTTAACTTTTTAGGACCAATGGGTTCAGCATCTGGAATTGTATGGATAATCTCTCTGCCTGTTATGTTCTCTATTTCTTCTATGAAATCTTTTGCTTTTCCAAATTTTGTGTCCGTTGAATAAGCATTGTATGACATGACTGGCACTATTTCTGCTCCTTTTTGAATTAGCTCTTTCATTTTGGGTATGGTTTTTTGAAAAGTGCAAAAAGAACCAGTTAGTACAAATCCTATTTTTTTGTCTTTTACTTCCAAAATTTATCGAGTCCTCCTTTCATACTACTTTTATATATAATATGAAATTATGTAAATTTTGAAAGCTGTTTTTGGTTTTTATTTTAGTTTTATAGATATTTGAATAATTCTTACTGTTTTTATAATAAGAGAGTACTATTGCTAGTACTCTCCGTGTTTTCTAGTTAAGAAAAGTTAGGCAGGGTGACCTTCCTGCATCTCCTAGCAATGGGTGGCGGCTGCCTGTTCCGCCCTCAAACTTTTCTATTACTATTATATGCCATTGTGAATAAAGTTCGTACGAACATAGTTCCTTTATTACTTGCTCTTACTGCAACAAGCACAAACTTACCATTTATTTTATATTCTTTTATATATTCTATTGATTTTTGATTGGGATTTCTTGCTACATAATCAGGTTTTTTTATTATATCTTCTATATTAGCACCGATATTTATTATAATCTTCTAAATGTTGTCTTTTAATATGATTTATATTATTTTCACCAATATAAATTGGTATTTCTTTTTCACAGTTTAAATTTAATAAGTCAATAACTTTTTTTGTTACTATTCCTATCTGTTTATTCATATATACTTCCTTTCTTAATTAAAGTAATTATACTATATATACAAGAATAAATCAACAGTTTCGCAAACAAAAGTTTTAGTTTCTGTTTTTTATAACTCTATAAATCTCTCCCCAATTACTTACTTCTATCACATTTTCATTCTCGAATTTTTTCATATCTTTATCCCTAAAATAAATCGTCTTAATCCCATTTTCGGATAACTTTTTACAAATATCAAAATTATCATCAATCATATAATCTATCTTTTCTTTTTGAGCTACCTCTAATTTATCTACTTGCTTCCAGTAATACTTTAAAAAAGCCATCCCCTCTCTCTCAAACTTTTCTTTTGCTTCATCTTCCATTCCTGCAACTGTTGCCCCTCTTGCAGAAATCACAATTAATTCATGACCTTCTTTTTGTAATAAATGTATCACATCTTTCGCACCTGGCATTAATTCTGCTTGTTTTGATAGTTTCATAAAATACTGATTGATAAAATTCATTCTTTCTTCTTCTGTCCAATCATATCGATTTCTTAAGTAATGTTCATTTCTATTAATCATTCCGTCCTTTTTCAATTCAATAAAATCGTATAAATCTCCATAAGTTCTTAAAACTTTTTCATAGTCTAATATAACACCATCTACATCGATTCCTATTCTCATAATTTATTACTCCTTACTACTTGACAACCAGTTTCTTCTAAAGTTTCTCTAATGGCTCCTTCTGTTATTTTTTCATATTCTTCTACCTTCCCTGCTGGATAACTCCATTGTCCGTAGAATTGTTTTTTGGCTTCTTTTACCATTAATATTTTGTTGTCTTTTCTAATGACACAACCTGCTATTACTTTCATATTAGTTCTCCCCTCTTTATTATGATGATATAATAATCCTATTTTTATCTGGATCTAAAATACCAAACTCTATCGTTCCATAATCTGTTTCTTTTAATTCCATAAAAAGCTCAATTTCTTTTTCTTTTATCCTATGATAGTATTGTTTTATTTCTTCAACTGTATTATCATACTTGAACTTAATGAGATTGATTGAATTCGTTTTATTCGGAAAATCTTTTATCTCTCTACAAACAGATTTATAATCTTCTAGCATTATTCTTGTTTGTCCATTACTCATTTGGACCCAAGTAAATGGCTCATTTTCTTGTTCTATTAGTTCTATTTTAAATCCTAAGTTTTGTTGATAAAACTTTATAGATTTTTCCATATCACTAACTACAAATTCATTAATAATATCTATTAATTTCACGCTATTTCTCCTCCTAATTCTTCTTTCTAATTCTTCTTTTATTCATTATTTCTAAACAGTATAATATAATATTTCTACACCACTTTAATATACAAATTTTTTCCTTGTGAGCCCATTTCTTTTACTATATTAACATTTCCGTAAACACAATTACTTTCTCTATTCAATTTCATCCTTTTAATGCATACAAAAAAATTGCCATTTCTAAATTGTTCTACAAAATCGTTTTCCTGTTTATCTGGTACAAAAATAATAGTATAATTTTTCAATGCTTCCTTTCCTTCTGTATCTCCTATCAATTCAAATAATTCATAATATATTTTTATTGCCAATTCCATATCTTTCAAAGTTTTCATAAGAGGAGCTGTATATCTCATAAACTTAATGTTATACATATCTTCCATAAATTGCTTTTTATGTATCTTGTATTTCTTCATAATATTGTCAAATGTCAATGCTAGTTTTTCAACATTGCTTTCTCCTACTGTGTCACAAATCCTCTCAATCGCAACTTTTTCTTTATCTCTTTCAATTTTTTCTCCTCGACTAATTTGCTCAAAAAAATGATAGCATTCTTTGGTTCTTTGATACTTCTCTAAATCCATCAAACTTTCATCAACAGCAATTATATCTCCATAAGCCAGTAAAAGTAATAGTTTAGGAACATCGTTTTTGATGTTTGTAACCTCTGGTATATGATTAATTACATTTCTATATCTTGCTTCTACATACGAATCACTACTTTCAGCAGATAACGATGTTATTAAAGTATGACATTTTATTAGTTCTTGTAAAATTTTTATAAGATCTTTTATAGCAACATTTATATGATTTTTACTTAATTGGATTTGATTTAATCCTATTTCCTGTAAAACAGTTTCTACATATTTACTTCCTAATTCAGGATGATACGTTATATCTTCTATTACTCCAATATCATGAATTAGACAAAAAATCTTTAGTAAAAATTTTGATTCTTTGGTTAAACGATTAAAAATTTGATGTAATTCTTGTATTTGTTCTGCATTTTCCATGTTTCCATTGAAATTAAAAATGTCAATACGATTGGCAATATTATAATTAACAATTTGATAAACATATAAAGTATGTGCCATCCAACCATTCATTTTATAAGTATTTGTACCTCCACGAATTACCTTATTCTCTTTTTTCAAAATATCACTTATTTTGTCAATATAATTTTCTTCTGCTTCCCATTTGCTATATAAAATCCATAAATAGTGAGAAGAATTTTCTTCTGCTATTAAATTGATAAAATTATTTTTTAAAATTTCTAAATCAACTTCTATATTTTCTAATAATAAATTCTGTTTTTCTTTTGCAGATTTTCTTATTTTGTTTCTATCTTCTTCCGTTTCTGCTTTTTTTAAGGCTACTGCTATTTGTCTGTAATAGCTATCATAATGAAATTCTAGCTCCTTGTTAGTTATATTTTTTATTCCATAAATATCCATCGATTCTCCCCTTTTCTAATCATTCACCATGTTACCTTTTTTATATCACAAACCATCTGTAATTTCTAGTAGTCTTCTTATATTTCCATAAAAACAAAACTGGAATCGAAAAACATTTAGGTCTAAATAGCAATAAAAAACATACTTTTATAATGGTGATACTTTGAAAAAAACAAAAATCTTTTTCATTAATGGAACAATCCTAACCATTACATCATTCATTATGAAAAGTATTGGAATGATATTCAATTTATACATTTCTAATAAAATTGGATCCGAAGCGGTTGGGGTATTTAGTCTAGTAATGTCTGTGTACCTATTTGCCATTACTTTAGCCACCTCAGGGTTAAGCCTTGCCTGTACATGCCTTGTTTCCGAACAATTTGCCAAAAACAATTTTTTCGATGGTTTAAAAGCTGTCAAAAGTTGTCTTGTTTTTTCCGCACTATTAGGACTAGGAAGTAGTATCTTTGTTTTATTTTTCTCGTCAATCATTTCACAGAACTGGCTACAATCAACCGTATCTTGCGTTCCTCTTTATTGGATCGCAATGGGATTGCCTTTTATTGCTATTTCTAGTGTCATGAATGGCTACTTTTCAGCTGTTAGAAAAGCCTATAAAAGTGCTATTTCTCAAGTGTTTGAATTACTTATCAAAATCCTTGCTACTATTTTATTATTAAACTTTTATGCCAGTCAAACAGTAGAATCTATTTGTATATGCCTAATTTTAGCAGATGTCATTTCTGAAATCTGCTCTTGTTGCTTGATCGTATTCTTATATAAAAAAGATAAAATGAAATATTGTAAAAGAACAATTACAAATATCACTTTTAAAAGAAGAATTTTGAAGATTACTTTTCCTGTTTCTATTACTTCGTACATTCGCTCTGGCTTATCTACTCTAAAGCAATTTATGATTCCCAATCGTTTGGTTTTATTTGGATTGCCATATAGTATGGCATTAGCAGAATACGGAAGAATTAATGGAATGACCATGTCAGTCCTTCTATTTCCCAATGTATTTATTCTTTCCTTTAGTAATTTATTAATTCCTGAGTTTGCTAGTCTAATGGCAAAACAATATAAAAAAAGAATATTAGAGGTTTGTCAAAAAGTATTTTGGGTTACCTCTCTATTCTCTCTTAGCATTTCTATTATTTTCTTTTTGTTTGCCAATGAAATCAGCCTTATGATCTTTCAAAATTTGTCCTGTGCAAAATATATCAAAATCCTCTCTCCTCTTATTTTATTTATGTACCCAGATAGTATCATAGATAGCATGCTAAAAGGGCTTAATAAGCAATTTGGCGTTATGATTTGTAATATTTTAGATTTAATTTTGACAATTGGTGTTTTGTATTTTTTGTTGCCTTCTTTTGGTCTAACTGGTTATCTTTTGGCTATTATAATTAGCGAAGTGTTTAATTTTTGCGTTAGCTTTTTTCAACTACATCGAGCAACTGGTTTTAAGTTACCTTTTTCTTTGGTATGCTGTTATGTGTGTTTTCTCGTGTTGGCAATTTATGAAATTATGAAATTCTAATCATAGTTTGAAAGTTATGTATAAGAAATATTATATTCTAATACTGGTGCCATATCAAAATTAGATACAGTTTTCATTCCATTTTTGTTATTTTCTTAGCAAATTCTAAATACTTTTCTTCCATATTACATTTCCTTCCTCGTAAGAATTTTTCCTTCTATACCTTCTTTTAAATTTTGCACAAAAAATTCTGCATCTTTTTTCTCTTCCCCAACACTTCCATAATGGACAGGAACGGCAATCGTTGGTTTTATTTCATTTACCAATTTAGTTGCTTCTTTGCTATCCATTGTGTAAGTTCCACCTACTGGAACAAAAACAACATCACAACGAACTTTTTTGTTCTCCTCTGTGATATCAGTATCTCCTGCCACATAATATATTTTACCTTGTAAATTCAATAAATAGCCAACCCAATTACTTTCTTTTGGATGGAATTTTTTATTGGTATTATAAGCTGGAATCGTTTTTATCTCAATTCCTAAGATTTGATAAGTATGATTTGGCTCTACTGTTATGATGTTTTCCTTTGGAAACCCTAATGCGAGTGCCTGATCCTGTAAATCTTCTGTTATGCAAATCATCGTATTTTCGTTTTTTACCTTTTCAATATCTTCTTCTGAAAAATGGTCATAATGAGAATGTGTAATTAGTATGATATCAGCATCATTATAATGATTTTTTAATTGAAATGGATCGGTATAGATTATTTTTTCTTTATTAAATTTAATACAATTATGATTCAAAACTTCGATGTTTTCTAACATGTTCATCACCTCTTCTCATAATTTACCACAAATAATAAAAAAAGACAATTAATAATTAAAGGTTTATTATATTTTTTATTTCAGTGATTCCCAGCTACAAACAGTCTGTAATTACATAATAGACTGTAATTTGCTGATCCCCCCGAATTGTCACTTTATAAAAAATATAATAAACCTTTTATAAGATCATACATTCGTTTTTATTTTTGAAAAACGTTTATTAACTTCATTCCAATTAACAATATTCCAAAAAGCCTGAATGTACTCTGGTCTTTTCGTTTTATATTGAAGATAATAAGAATGCTCCCACATATCTAAAACAAGTAATGGTTGACAGCCCCATAAAGTAAGATTTTGATGCTTTTCGCATTGCAATATTTCAAGCTTATTCCATTTTGGAACCCACACCAATAAACACCAACCGAGAAGCTTCTACTGCTGCACTTGCTGCCTTAAACTGATTTTTAAAATTATCATAACTTCCAAAATCTTTTACGATTCTCTCCATCAATTCTGAATTTGGCTCTGTTGGAACCGCTGGACCCATATTTCTAAAAAACATTTCATGTAAAATAGCTCCTGATCCAAAGAAACTTAAATTTTTTTCTAAACATTTAATATTAGAAAATTCATTGTTTTTCCTTGCTTGTTCTAGCTTTTCTTCTGTTTGATTGGAATTGTCAACATATCCTTTGTATAATATATTATAGTGTAAATCCAAAGTTTCTGCTGAATAGTAAGGCTCTAAGGCATTCATTGGATAGGGTAATTCTATCATTTTTAACATTTTTATCTCCTCCATTCTTAACTATTATATCCGTATTTTTTCATAAATATAACTTCTTATTTTCTGTAACAAAAATGTAATATATTTTCTTCTTTTTTTTTGTTATAATAGAAAGAGAAAAAAGAATATTATAAAAGATATTGGAGGATCCCATGCTTTTTTATCAATTTGACATGTTAGATGATTTTATAAAAGACAATTTAATAAACAATATAGAACTAGAAAAACAAAATATTGAGGAAATCATAGAACTATATGAAAACAAGAAGTCAAATCTTGTAGCAATTACCACTAACCTAATCGAAATAACCAATTCCATAAATAAAAAGAAATTAGAGAACTTTCACAAAACAATCACTTCCCTAAAAGAATTATTGGAAGAAATCAATAAAATACAGCAATTCGCTTCCCAATTAGAGAAGGATTTAAATGAAACTATCATTTTATATGAAAACAGTATTGAAAATAACAAAAACGAAATAAAAGCGAATTTAGTAGAATATAATAAACAACGAGATGAATTATTCAATAAAATCATAAAATTTGAAAATACTAGTACTATAATTTCAAATTCCATTATTGCATTATCCTTAAAAGTACCCAACAAAAAAACAAAAACCAAATCTACCTTCCTAAATACGAACATTACCAATGAAAAAAAACAAAATAACATTGAGCATGATCCACAAGATCATAATACCTTAATCATTTCTGAAAAAGAGCAAAAAGCTTTTTTACCATTTTTTTACTCTCAAGTAGAAACTATTTATAAAAAAGCTAACCATAAATATAAAACCATGCAAGATGTAATCGATGATTTATATATCCTTCCCTTAAATCGATTCAAAAATTCTGCTATTGCGAGATTTCGAGAAAGCTTTCATTTAATTCGAGACAAAGAAAAAGGTTCCCTTACCAAAGCCTTAGATTTGGGATTAGAGTTAATGTTCAAATATGAATTAAATCCTATCGTCATAGCAGCTTGTAGAAATTTAGATGAACTAGATGTTTACTTAGATTGCTTAGCAGAAAATGAATTACAGGATTTTACCTGTTTTGACATTAAATTTGAGATCATGCCACAGTGAAATGCGTTGGGTAGTTTTGGGACAGGCACTACCATACCATTTTTGGCGGTTTTGGGGACAGGTTCCAAATGTTTTGCCTGAAAAGTTTATGTATTTTTTCGCATTTTTGGTACACACTAAAAATGTTATGAATCAGATTTTAAATACCAAATTAAAAAAAACCGTAAATCAGATTTTAAGCATAGAAACAAAAAAAGAGGTAAATCAAATTTTAAACACAAAATTTGAACCTAGTCAAACCCCTCTTTCTTCTTATTCGACATATACCTCAGAAATACTTCCCTACCAAAAAAATTGGTTTCGTTTCCAATTTATTTTTTCTATTTTTATAATAATTGTTTTAGTTTTCTCTGGAAGTTTATATTTCTCTTATTTAGAAAAACAAGAAAATCGCTCTGATGGTTTAATCGCTAACTATAATATTCACCGCTTATATAGTTCTTCTAACGAAAATGAAAGTCCAGAAACCTTTAATGGTCTATTCGGCATTATTGAAATTCCAAAAATCAACTTATATTATCCTATATTTTCCCATTTATCGGAAGAACTACTAAAAATTGCACCTTGCAAATTTTATGGTAATACGCCTGATAAAAATGGAAATATCTGTATTGCTGGTCATAATTACGACAATTCCTTATTTTTTAGTAAATTGCCCCATTTATCTCTTAATGATGAAATCCATATTTTTGATAATAATGGAACACAATATGTTTATTTTGTTTATGATATGTATGAAGTAATTGATACCGATCTTTCTCCTGTTTTTGATTATGAACAAAATGAAAAAACTTTAACTCTTGTAACTTGCAATAACTTCAATTCTAATCGTATTATTTTAAAAGCCAATCAAAAAAAGCCTTCTTAGAAAAGCTTTTTTGATTTTATCTATATATTTCTATAATCTTTAATTTTCTTATAAGCATATACAGCTGATATTCCAAATACTACCACTAACATAGCAACTGGAATTGAATCTTCTATACCTGTTTTTGGTAAATTTGTGTTATTATAGACACTTGAATTATTGGTATTATTTTTTGTGTTGTTGGTATTGGTTGTATTGTTTTTGTTGGTGTTCGTATTGTTAGTATTATTGGTATTATTGGTATTGCTTGAATTACTTGTATTATTCGTATTTCCTATACTATTGGTGTTGGTGTTATTGGTACTACTGTTGCTATTTAAAGTCAATTGATTAAATCCATTCGACTCATCTGCTGCTAATACATTGGTACTAAACATCATTACCATTACACTTATTAATAAAATTGAAAATAACTTAACTAAATTTGATTTCTTCATATCGATTCTCCTTACTCTTTATACATATTCTTTATTAGTATTCTATCAATCGCTCTTAATTATACCGTTTTTTTATGTATAATTCAAGTGTTTTTTACAAAAAATATAAAAATACTAAATTCTTTCACCTTCATTTTTTATTTTATACTTAAAAAAATAATATGTCAATAGTTTTTTCTATTTTTTAAATTACATTTTTGTTACAAGTCGATTACATTTTTTAAACATTAAATTTAAACAGCACAATATCGCCATCTTGCATGATATATTCTTTCCCTTCCGAACGAACCAGTCCTTTTTCCTTAGCATTTACCATAGATCCTTCCTTCATCAAATCAGAATAAGAAACTACTTCTGCTTTGATAAAACCTCTTTCTATATCAGAATGAATTTTTCCAGCCGCCTGAGGTGCTTTGGTTCCTTTTTTTATCGTCCAAGCCCTCACTTCTGGTTCACCAGCTGTTAAAAACGACATTAATCCTAATAAATCATAACTCTTTTTGATCACTTTGTCTAAACCAGACTCTTGTAATCCAAGAGCTTCTAACATTTCTTCTTTATCTTCCTCTTCTAGTCCAGACAATTCTTCTTCGATTTTGACACACAATGGTATGACCTCTGCTTTTTCTTTGGTTGCATATTCTTTTACTTTTTGAACCATTGCATCATTTTCAGCATTTTCTAGCTGTTCTTCCGAGATATTAGCAATATATAAAATTGGTTTGGTAGTAAGTAAAAACATCTCTTTTACCAACTCTTGATCCTCTTCCTTAAAATCAATTGCCCTTGCTGAAATTCCCTTTTCTAAATTCTCTTTTATTTTCTCTAATAGATCAATTTCTTGTTGATATTTTTTGTCAGCTTTCAAATTTTTTCTTGCCTTATCCAATCGTTTATTAACAGTTTCCATATCAGCAAAAATCAACTCTAAATTAATCGTCTCAATATCTCGAATCGGATCCACACTTCCATCTACATGAACCACATTAGAATCATCAAAACATCGAACCACTTCACAAATACTATCTGTTTCACGGATATGAGATAGGAATTTATTTCCTAATCCCTCTCCTTTACTCGCACCTTTCACAAGTCCTGCAATATCCACAAACTCAATCACCGCATGCGTCGTTTTTTGTGGCTGATACAATTTCGTCAATTCATCTAATCTTTCATCTGGCACAGGAACCACTCCTACATTTGGCTCTATCGTACAAAATGGATAGTTAGCACATTCAGCTCCTGCTTTAGTAATACTATTAAACATTGTACTTTTTCCTACATTCGGTAAACCTACAATTCCTATTTTCATAATCAATCTTCTCCTTTTTTGTTTGCGATGGCGACTCTGGGACAGGCACAAAGTCGCCATCTCTATTTTATCGTGTTCTGGGACAGGCACCACTACACCATTTTTGGCTACTTTGGGGATAGGTCTGTCTCTATTTCTTTTTGCTCTTTTATAGTTTTGGTATAAACAGAAGTTAGCAATCTATTTCTCTAGGTAATTAGAGACAGTATTCCATTGTACCTCTTCTTTATCATTAGTTTTTGACCTTGAAGTTATAAAGTAAAAAATAGCGCCAATTATATTAATATATGTATATCCTGGAAAAATAGCATAATAACTTTCTATATCTTTAATTGATGCACTTTTATAACCGTCATCCCACTCCTTCATTATTGGATAAAACAAGAATTCTCCTATAGCTTGTATAATTGTTGACGACTTACCATTTTTCAGCTGACCTATAATTTGCATTTTTCTTGCAAAAAATGGATCTGTTTTGAGAGCACTAGAATGCTTTTCTAAAAGTTTTACATGCTTTTTATTATTTAAATCAATTGTTCCTCCCAATATGATTTCTGTTTCTTCATATAGTTCTTGTACTTGATTTTTTTCTTCCTCTCTTATCATAATATAAGATATAAAAGGTACAACAGATAAAACAATAAAAAGTATCACTAATATTTTATTATAGTTAACATTAATTCCTCTTTCATCTATTATTATTGTACCTATAAGTGCACATACTAATAAAATCACTATATTCATAATCAAAAAAGTTGTCCTAAATGTTCCAGTCAATCCTGTAAAATCCATCTCTTCTAATATTTTGTTCATATCTTTATAACTACTTAAAAATGGTGCATTAAAATGAAATAACAACGCAATCACCATAAGGATTGAAACGATAACATATATATTCATAAATTTTCCTCGCATTTGTTATTCCTCCATATTATTTTCTTTTGTTATCTATCTCATTGACAATTTTCTTTATAAATTCAGCAACTGCCATAGTTCCCACATCGCCATCTTCTCTCGAACGAACAGCAACTGTGTTTTCCTCCACTTCTTTTGCCCCTACTACTAACATATATGGAACTTTTTCAAGCTGTGCTTCTCTAATTTTATAGCCTGTTTTTTCATTTCTGTCATCTACTACCACACGTACTCCTTCTTGGAGCAATTTTTCTTTTAATTGATAAGCATATTCATGTTGATTATCAGTAATTGGTAATATTTTGATTTGGGTTGGTGCCAACCAAGTTGGAAGAAATCCTTTTGTTTCTTCTAGTAAAAAAGAGATAAATCGATCCGAACTTCCTAGAATGGCTCTATGGATTACGACTGGTCTATGTTTTTCGCCATCTTCTCCAATGTATTCCAGTTCAAATCTTTCTGGTAAGGCAAAGTCTAATTGACAAGTTGGTATGGTTATGTCATGATTTAAGGCTGTTTTTATTTGGATATCAATTTTAGGTCCATAGAAAGCGGCTTCTCCTTCTGCTTCATAAAATGGTATTTCTAATTCTATTAAAATTTCTCTTAACTGACTTTCTGCTGTTTCCCACATTTTGTCATTATCAATATATTTTTCTTTATTGTTTTTGTCTCGTAAAGATAATCTGTATTGGAATGCTTCTGCTGGAAAGCCAAAATCTTTTTGATAAACTTCTACGATTAATTTTAAAACTTTACCAACTTCTTCTTTGATTTGGTCTGGTCTAACAAATAAATGGGCATCATTTTGACACATTTGACGAACTCTTTCTAATCCGCATACACTGCCACTTGATTCATATCTAAAATCATGGGCTAGTTCTCCAATTCTAATTGGTAAATCTCGATAAGAATGTAGTTTATTTTTATAAACTAACATATGATGAGGACAGTTCATAGGTCTTAAAACCATTTCTTCGTTTTCCATTTTCATGACCGGAAACATATCTTCTTTATAATGATCCCAATGTCCTGAAGTTTTATATAAATCTACATTGGCAAGTGATGGTGTATAAACATGGTCATAACCCAAGGATATTTCTTTATCTTGAATATATCTTTCTAGTAATCTTCTAATGGTTGCACCATTTGGTAAATACATAGGAAGACCTGCCCCTACTAATGGATGTGTCATAAAGATTTCTAAGTCTTTTCCTATTTTTCTGTGATCTCTTTGTTTAGCTTCTTCTAAAAAATCTAAATGCTCTTGTAACATACTTGCTTTTGGGAAAGAAATCGCATAAATTCTTTGTAGCATTTTATTTTTTTCGCTACCTCTCCAATAAGCACCTGATGATGATAAAATTTTAACCGTTTTTATTTTTCCTGTACTTTCTAAGTGAGGTCCTGCACATAAATCAGTAAAATCTCCTTGTTGATAAAAGCTAATTTCTTCTCCTTCTGGTAAGTCTTCAATTAATTCCACTTTATATGGCTCATTTTTCATGAGTTCTAAAGCTTCTTTTTTAGGTAACGAAAATCTTTCAATTTCGATATTTTCTTTTATGATTTTTTTCATTTCCTCTTCGATCCTTGCCTTATCTTCATCGGTAAAAGGTTTTTCGACATCAAAATCATAATAGAAGCCCTCATCAATCGCTGGTCCTATGGCAATTTTTGCTTCTGGAAATAATCTTTTTACTGCTTGTGCCATAATATGAGAAGTGGTGTGCCAATATGCCTTTTTTCCCTCTATATCTTCGGTTGAAAAGGTATGAATTACTAAATTACAATCTTTCTTTAATTCATATCTTAAATCTTTTACTTGTCCATCTACCTCTCCACAAGTAGCATTTCTTGCTAGTCCTTCACTGATGGTTTTAGCTACTTCTAAAATAGAACTTCCTTCTTGCATTTCTATTATTGAGCCATCTTTTAATGAAACTTTAATCATAAAAATTCCTCCTTCAACGATGATGATTTTGGGGACGGAGGAAAAAATCATCGTTTTGTTATATTTTATTATTTAGATAGAAAATCTACTTTGTTTTTTGACGATGATTTTTTCCTCCGTCCCCAAAATCATCATCAAAAAAGCACGTCCAATAGATAATACTCTATCTATTAGGAGTGCTTTATTTACACGGTTCCATCCTATTTTTTACTTAATTCTAAGAAGATAACGGTTCTTTTCCGTCTAGCTTGTTCACTAGAAGCTCCAGAAGAGTTAGTTTTTCAGATTTGTTTTCTTGAATTAGCTTCCAGCCAACGACTAATTCTCTCTTTAAGTAACCTCTATCTTACTTTTCTCTTACTCGCTTTTTACTTATGAAATAATTTTAATATGTTTTTTAAAAAAAGTCAATAGAAATTATTTACTTTTTTAAATTCTTATTGTATAATAAAAAAGTCTTTGTGAGATGCGTTTCTAAAATATGAAGAATTCATTTGAAATGTGCAAAAAGAAACGTCCCCATTGCACATGCTTCCATAGCTCAGTTGGTAGAGTGCTACCTTGGTAAGGTAGAGGTCACGGGTTCAATTCCCGTTGGAAGCCCCAAAAGATGTGACATGCAAATAATCTAAAAGTACAAAAAATTATAATCATGTCGCCTTTGTTCAACAAAGAATTGCCAAAAGGTTATCCCTCTTGGCAATTTTATAATGATTCGTTTTCATTAAATATATTTTTTATTGCTTTTTTGCGAATTCTTTGTATTGCATTATCAACTGATTTTACTGGAGAATCTAATTTCTGTGCAATTGTTATGTAGCTTTCTCCTTTCATAAATCGTTCTAAAACTTGCTTTTCAAATTTACTTAGTGACTTATTAACTGCATTTTCGACTTCTGTATAATATTCTTTTTTCATAACAGTCTCTAATGGATCTTCTATCGTTCTACTATCAAAGGTATCAATTAATTCGACACTATCTTCTTCGTTATTATCATAAGCTGCTGTATTTAATGACAAATAAGAATTAAGTGGCATATGTTTTTGACGATTAGAACTCTTTATAGCTGTTATTAATTGTCTTTCAATACAAATATTGGCAAAAGATTTAAAGGCATTTTGCTTTTCTGCATCAAAATTTTTGATTGCTTTAAACAATCCAATCATTCCTTCTTGTACGATATCTTCTCTTTCTGCCCCTATGATGAAGTATTTCCCTACTTTTATATTGACTAAATTTTTATATTTTTCCAATAAATAAGATAAGGCTTTTTCATCTCCTTGCTTAATTAGAGATACTATTTGCTCGTCTGCTAAATTATGATATTGATTTGTTGTATAAAATACGTTTTCATTTTGCATATGTGTTTGTATACCTCCAAAATATGCTTTTTTAGTATTATATACGTCAAATTTCGCAATGTCAAGCAGTTTTTGCGTTTTTTATGGAATGTGATAAAAATTTGTGTTATTTTTGCCACATAATCTTTTTTGTACTTCCTTTAGTTGTTGCACTCCTTCGCTTTGTTCGTTTATAATAGAATCAGCAACTAACTTTAATCTTGGATCAATACGATATAGTAGCAAATTTTCGCACATGGCAATTGCACCTTCATGATGTGGTATCATTTCATTCGTAAAATTCAAATTAATATTGACACATCTAGGAGCATTTTTCATTTTTTCAATCATGTTTTTTGTAATTTCTAAATACTTTTTCATATAATTGTCTACTACTTGTGGTGTGTTCGCAAATCCATAGGTAGTTTGGCAGATTTCTTCCATTTGCTTAATTCCTTCTGTTTGCCTTTTTATAATGTCTTGAGTTATTTCTCGTAATGGTTGATATCTCGTATATTCCAATAGATTTTTAGACATATCAATCGCTGCTTGATGATGTGGTATCATGCATTCAATAAAATTCATGGTTACACTATTGGTCACATTTTGAGATAACATTTTTTCTGCCATTTGATTTAAAATTTCATCGTATCGATACAGATACCTTTTGGCTCTAACAATTTGCATGTTTTGCATTGGTTATCCTCTCCTTTCACTTTTTTCTATATCATATATGTTTTATCCGAAAAATGTGCAATGGGGACGTTTCTTTTCGCACATGGGGCATGCTAGCCTTAGGAACC
>CANONT010000027.1 GCA_947567695.1 uncultured Clostridium sp. | reverse complement strand
TAGGTTTATAGGTAAATCCTTTATTAAAAACCTAAATATATTATACAAGGAAAAAATAATATGAAAGCATTTACCTATAAAGAGTATATATATTATAAGGCGATTTTTCAGCAAAGTAAGTGTGATAATTCCCTTATGTTGTGCGATGTAGAAAAAAATTATAACTACAAAAAAGAGATTAATAACCCACATGATAAGATTTTTAAAGATGTACTAGATGATAAAAAAGAGGTAGTAACTTTTCTAAATAAGATGTTAAAATTGGAACATACACTATATGCTTTGCAAGAAAAAGATATAGAAAAATACAATAGAGAATTTATTACAGAAAATTTTCAAAGTATAGAATCAGATGTAATATATAAAAAGAAAAACCAGAATATATTTTTTTTGATTGAACAACAGTCAACAATAGATCATGCAATGACATATAGAATATTAAAATATAATATGGCAATTATGGAAAGTGCTATAGAGAAAGAAAAATTAAGACAAAAAGATTATAAATTACCAGCTATATTTTCTTTTGTAATATATACTGGTAACAAAAAATGGAATGCTACTAATTATTTAATAAACAAACAGGAAAAATTATTTGGTTGTAAGCCAAAAAAAATTGCGAATTTTCAACTAATTGATGTTAATGATTATACAAAGCAAGAATTGGTAGATGGTGAAGGATTTTTAACGAAAGCAATGCTATTAGAAAGGGCAAGGGATTATGAAGAGTTAGAAAACGATCTAGCGTTAATTATGGAAAAATATGTGGAAGATAGGCAGAAGATATTTTTACAAAGGATGATAAAGTATGTCTATAGAAGTAAACTGAGTAATGATAAATATAGTAAGTTTATTCAGGAATTACAATTAAAACAAGAAAAAGGAGGAAATACTATGTTTGCGGAGATCATAAGTAAAAAAATTGATGAAGTCATTGAAATGGAAGAGAAAGTAAAACACCAAGAAGAGAAAGTAAAATCCCAAGAAGCAAAAGTAGAAAAAGAAAAAGCAGAAATCAAACAAAAAGAAATTGATATTAAAAAAAGAGAAAAAGCAATAATTAAGGCAGAAAATCAAATGATTATCAATATGATAAAAAATAATATAGATGAAAGCATCATCTTAAAAATTGTTAATATTGATAAAAATAAATTAGCTAAAATAAAAAAAGAAATGATGGTGATTTAAGATATTTAATTTAATTTATTTTAACTTTAATTCGTAATTTAAAAATTTATTACTTTTTATATAGATCAGTTCAAATTGTCTCAAAAAACTTTATTCTATAATTAATATTATATTTTTAGCATAAATTTGGTTATTCTTTATTATTTTATAACTATTTTTTAAATAAGCATTGAAACATACATACTTTTCGCTATAAATCATTTGTTTACTATTAAGAAAAGTTTGATATATAAAACAAAATAAGATATAACAAAAATAAAAGTAATAAGATTAAAAGAGGTGAAGTATGAAAGAATTAAAAGAACAAATAAAAGCGACATTGAAACAATTAGAAGAAATGATAAAGAATGGAGCAAATAAAAGTAAAGTAATCAAACAGAGAAAAAAATTAGATGATTTGCTAAAAAGATATGTGAAAGATTTATAGAAATAATATACTATATAACATGCATATATTTCATTTATAGAAGATATAAAATTTGATAAGATTAATAAAAAATAAAATGGGTGATTAAAGAATGAGAAAAGCAAGTACTATTAAAATTGGGGCTAATATTCAACAGATTAGAAAAAGTAATGGATATACGCAAGAAAAATTGGCAGAAAAGATTGAAGTTTCTGTTAGATATATCAGTGATATTGAACAAGATAGAGCAAAACCATCTTACGAAGTTTTAATTCGTATTTGTAATTTATTTCAAGTGACTTTGGATCAAATTTTTAGTGAATATTTGATAGCAAAGGAAAATAAAAGCTTGGAGTATTCTTTGGCAGGATATGATCAACTTACAAAAGAGGATAAGAAAACAATAGAACATTTAATTGTTTATTTTAATAAAAAATAGTAAAAGTCGCTGCTAAAAAAATATGATTCATCTATTCTGGAGTGAAAAGGCGACTTTTTGTATTGTTTCATATAAAATATTAATTGAGATAATTCTTACGTTTCTTCATTTTCTATGGCTGGTTTTCTTCGCCATAATATTTTACTTCTCTATTATCATGAAAAAAGTTGTTTATTATAATTCAGGATTTTGTATATCATTTTCTAAAATCCATAATAATTAAACTTAAAATCTAAAAATATTGAAAATATATGGATAGTTTAGTATAATCAAGAGAAGAAATGAAGGAAAAAGTCATCTAAGATAGATTTTTCAACTAATTCGTGCTTTTAGAAGGGAATGGTATAAAATGGGAGAAATTAATGTATTAATTAACAAAGCAAAATTAGAAAAAAGAATAGAAGAAATGGGAAAACAAATTCAAAAAGATTACCAAGGAAAAGAGATTGTGTTTGTGGGAATTCTAAAAGGATCGATTATATTTATGGCGGAACTTGCTAAAAATATTAAAAGCAGTGTAGCACTTGATTTTATGGATGTATCTAGCTATGAAGGAACAGAAAGTACGAAAAAAGTAACGATCAATAAAGATATTAGAAATCCAATAGAGGGTAAAGATGTTATTATTGTAGAAGATATTATCGATACCGGTAGAACTCTAACTTATGTATTGGAATATTTGAAACAGAAAAATCCGAATAGTATTAAAATAGCAACTATGCTATCAAAACCTTCTAGGAGAGTTATGGAATTGAATGTGGATTATATTGGTTTTGCGATTGAAGATAAATTTGTAGTGGGTTATGGTTTGGATTATAATGAGAAATATAGAAATTTGCCATATATTGGGTATATTGAATAAAAGGAGCAAGCATGTTTAATATCGAGGAAGAACTAAAAAAGTTGCCGAATAAACCAGGGGTCTATGTGATGAGAGACAGAGAAAATCACATCATTTATGTCGGAAAAGCAATCTCTCTTAAAAATAGAGTGAGGCAATATTTTAGAAAAAACAATAAAACAGCAAGAATTGAGAAAATGGTCAGTTTGATTGACCATTTTGAATATATTGTAGTAGATAATGAAGCAGAGGCATTAATTTTGGAATGTAATTTGATTAAGAAAAACAGACCGAAATTTAATGTCTTATTAAAAGATGATAAAACCTATCCTTATATCAAAATCGATTTAGCCTCTGATTATCCGACTGTTTTTATTACGAGAAGAGTAGTAAATGATGGTTCAAAATATTTTGGACCATATGCCAATCCAGGAGCAGCCAAAGAGATGGTAAATTTTATTAAAGAAAAATACAAAATTCGCCAATGTAAAACTTTAAAAGAAAGAACTAGACCCTGTTTAAATTATCATATCAACAAATGTTTAGCACCGTGTATGGGATATGTGACAAAAGAAGAATATCAAAAACAAATCGATGAAATTATTGACTTGTTAGAAGGAAAGACAGATAAATTATTAAAAGAACTAGAAGAGCAAATGAGGGAAGCTTCTCAAAAACTAGATTTTGAGAAAGCAGCTTATATTAGAGATAAAATACAAGCAATTGAACGTGTATCTGAAAAACAAAAAGTATCCAACTTATCTGAAAATAACATTGATGTCATCGGAATTGCGAAATCAGAATTAGAAATTTGTATTGAGATATTCTTTGTCAGGGGCAGTAAGATGATAGGTAGAGAGCATTACTTTTATGCTGATTTAGGAGATATGGAAGACAAAGAAATTATAGCAGGATTTATCAAACAATATTATTTCGATAATCCGAATATTCCAAATAAAATCATGATAAAAGAAGAAATCGAGGACAAAGAAGCCATAGAGAAATGGTTATCCACTATGTTAGGTAAAAAAGTGGAAATCAAAACACCTAAAAAGGGAGAGAAGTTACGTTTTGTGGAAATGGCAGAAAATAATGCAAAAGTAACATTAGAGAATAAAGAGAAAGATAAAAGTGAAATATTAATGGAACTAAAAGATGTTTTGAAACTAGAACAATTGCCAAGAAAAATTGAAACTTATGATATTTCTAATTTATCTGGAGAATTTACAGTCGCTGGCATGTGTGTCATGCAAGATGGTGTAATCAAAAAGAATCTGTCCAGAAGATTTAAAATAAAAACCGTATTTGGGCAAGATGACCCAAGATGTATGGAAGAAGTTATAATAAGAAGATTAAGACACTCCGTTGAAAATCCGAAAGGAGGCTTTGGTGAACTTCCAGATGTCATTTTTGCAGATGGGGGTATCACACAAATTAGAGCTGTTCAAAATGCCATTCAAAAAGTAAAAAAAGAATTGCAACATGATTTTGGGGACGGAGGAAAAAATCATGATTTAGATAAAAAGCTAGAAATCCCTGTCTTTGGAATGGTCAAAAATGACAAACACCAAACGAGAGCATTAATGAATGACTCACGAGAAGAATTAAAAATATCGCAAAATTTAATGAACGTAATTACAAAGTTCCAAGATACGGTACATGACACAGCTATCACTTATCATAGAAAACTAAGAGATAAAGAAATTACAAAATCAGAATTAGACGAAATTACGGGAATTGGAGAAGTAAAGAAAAAAGCTCTACTAAAGCATTTTGGTAGTGTAGAAAAGATGAAAAAGGCAAGCAAAGAAGAACTAATGCAAGTAAAAGGAATTAGTGAATCAATTGCTCAAAAACTTATTGATGGCTAGGTGCGTTCTGGCATGGCGAGTTTGTGCCTGTCCCAAACTCGCCACAATTTTTTTTATTTAGGAATATTTTGAAAAGACGTGCATATACATATAAGGAAAAAATATAGAGGGGGAAATGTTGATATGGAATATGCAAAAGATGAGTTTTTTCAAGTTAGCTATCATACTAATTTGAACCGATTAGAGATGAAGGAAGAAAGTTGGACAAGCAAATTATGGAGAAGAGTCAAAAGGCATAAGTTGCTAACTACGACTATTGTTGCTTTTTTTGTTTTTGCTACTCTTAATGTGGTTATGATTTTTAGTTTCATGAGAATTTTACAAAGTGTTTGAATTTAGAACAAAAATGAAGTATAATATATAGTTTTTACTACAATATTGGAGGTGGCAGTATGAGTTCAAAATACCCTGTACTGCCTCCAGATAAAATTTATAGTCAAATTATTTAAAATTCATAGTTTTCAATCATTTAAAATTTACAATAATAATTAAATATGGTAAAATAGGAAAAAACAAAGAGAGGTAAAATATGAAAATAAAAGAAAAAATAAACTCTACTTTTCAGAACCTAAAAAAAGCATTGGAGAAAAATCCAGTAACCATTATTTCTATTCTATTAGTTAGTGCCTTTACAGCAATTGCCATAGATACAGAACTGCTCACAGATGAATGGTGGCAAAACATCATACTTTTTACATTATATTTTGTATCAGGGACATTTTTCGTAGAAGCAGTTTTTAAGCAAAATACGCCAAAGAAAATTGTATCTTATGTAGGAAGTGCTCTTATTGCCATTGTATTTGTGGTACTTCATAATCATGCAGAAAACATCGCCATGATCTTGTGGAAAATAGCGGTTTGTTATGTGATAACTTTATGGATTTTATCAGTCTATTTTCTTTTTAAAAAGACCCAAAAGGATTTTACAGAATATGTATTAAAAGTATCGATTCATGTTTTAAAAACTAGCATTATATATGGCATTTTAGCAATAGGGATAGCAATAGTATCATCTATTTTTGTTTATTTAATATGGGAGAGCATAGGATATACCATAGTACTTAGATTACATATTATTTTGATAGGATTTTATTATATTCCCCAATTAATCTATTGCTTGACTAACGTAGAGGGAGAAGTAAATGCCTTTTTTAAAGGATTAATCAAATATGTTTTAACTGGATTAGTGATGATTTCTTTTATCATTATTTACTTGTATATGATCAAGATATTGATTTTAAGAGATATGCCCAAAAATCAAATATTTCGAATCCTTTCAGCACTGTTTATCATAGGATTACCAATTTGGACAATGATGCCATATTTTAAAGATGAGAGTTTATGGTATAAAATAAGTTCAAAATTACCTATGGCATTTATTCCATTTATCTTGTTACAAATTTATACGATAGGGTTAAGAATTGCCAATCATGGTTTTACACCATTAAGATATTTATGTGTAGCTTTGATTTTGTTTGAAATTTTATATAGTTTGATTTCTATTTTTAAAAAAGAAAAAATAGAAATATTATTGCTTGTAATCAATGTGATGGTCATTGTATCACTTATTGTTCCAGGGATTAATATGTTTACGATTTCGGATATAAGTCAAGCACAAAATCTAAAAATATTTAAGAACCAATCTAATTATACAGAGGAAGAAAAGGAAAAGATATATGGTGCTTATCGATATTTGAAATCTTCTAAAAAGGGAAAAGAATATATGAATGAAATATTAGATCAAGAGGATGTGAAAGAAATAAAATCATTCTATGCATCTAAAACAATTAATGATACAGAATTTAAATATATCAATGCCAGTACGAATCATGAAAGAATTGATGTAAAAGGATATGCGGATTTATATTTTGTAACTTCTTCTAGTCGTTCTAATGAGGCAAGTTTAGAAGAAACCTTTAAAAAGATAGAATTGAAATATCAAGATTCTATCGATTCAATAGAGATTGATGTATGGGAAGAATTTAAAGAATATGTTAATACTTATATGGATTTAGGAAAAGAAGAACTGGATGAATATTTTGAAAATCATAATGAGATAGAAATAGATTCAAATAAAAAGCTAATTATTAAATCTTTTTATTTAAATTATAATCCAGATTCTAAACTAGTAAAAAATTATTCAATGAAAGGCTATTTACTAGAAAAATAGATTGTCTTGAAAATTTTATATAATATGGTAAAATAATACTATCTAAATAAGAGGTAGTGTTATTTTATCGTAATTGAGGAGTAGAAGGATGAAATTAGCGAATGAGTGGAAAGAATACAAAATATTAGATATGGCAGAAGGTCAAAAGTTAGAAAAATGGGGAGATGTTGTTTTAGCTAGACCAGATCCTCAAATTATTTGGAAAGATAAGAGTTTTCCAAATAAGTGGAAAGAAATTAATGCGACTTATTATAGGAGTAAAACAGGAGGAGGCTCTTGGGAGTTTAAAAAGAAAATGCCAAACAGTTGGCAAGTGCATTATAAAAACCTAACTTTTAATATCAAGCCAATGGGATTTAAACATACAGGGCTTTTCCCAGAACAAGCAGTAAATTGGGATTGGATGATCGATAAAATTAAATCTGCCAAAAGAGAAATTAAGGTATTAAATTTGTTTGCTTACACAGGAGGTGCAACAGTCGCTTGTCTGTCAGCTGGGGCATCTGTATGTCATGTTGATAGTTCAAAAGGAATGACAACATGGGCGAAGGAAAATGTTATTTCTTCTGGCTTACAAGATAAACCAGTTCGTTTTATCATTGATGATGTTGTGAAATTTGTTAATAGAGAAATCCGAAGAGGAAACAAATATGATGCTATTATTATGGATCCACCTTCTTATGGTAGAGGAGCAAAAGGGGAGGTTTGGCAGTTTGAAAATAATATCTATGATTTAGTAGAACTATGTTCACAAGTGCTTTCTAGCCAACCGTTGTTTTTTTTGATTAATTCCTATACCACAGGAATATCAAGCACGGTATTGCAAAATATTTTGAGTGTGACAGTGGATAAAAGATATAAGGGAAAACTAACGTCTGGAGAAATCGGACTTCCTATGGAGAATTCAAGATTGGTGTTACCATGTGGGATTTACGGCAGATGGGAAAAATGAGACAACTAAGACCAGTTCCTATTGTCTCAAAAGGAGAAGTAGATGCAAGATTTAAAAGTATTGTTTGAGGATAATCATATTATTGTGGTAGAAAAAAAGCCAAATGTTCCATCACAGGCAGATAAGACAGAAGATGAGGATATGTTAACGATAGTAAAACAATATATCAAAGTGAAATATCATAAATCAGGAAATGTGTATGTAGGACTGGTTCATAGATTAGACAGACCAGTTGGTGGCATTATGATTTTTGCTAAAACATCAAAGGCAGCTTCAAGGTTGAGTAATCAGGTAAGAGAGAAGCTTTTTAAGAAAAAGTATTTAGCTGTGGTGGATGGGAAATTAGCACAAAAGCAAGGTACACTAGAGGATTATTTGTATAAAGATGAAAGAAATAATAAGAGCAAGGTGGTCAATAAAGATAAGAAAAATGCTAAATTAGCAAAACTTGATTATGAGGTTTTAAAATATAATGAAGTGAAAGATTTAAGTTTGCTAAAAATTAATTTACATACAGGCAGACATCATCAAATTAGGGTACAATTAGCCAATTTTGGACATAGTATTTTTGGAGATCAGAAATATGGAACAAGGGGGCAAGGAAAACAAATTGCTTTATGGGCGTATGAACTTAGTATTGTACATCCGATTACAAAGCAAGAGATAATTTTTAAAGATTTTCCACAACCAGTAGGAACTTGGAGTATTTTAAAATAAAAAGTTGTGTATATTAGAAAGTTACATATGAAAAAGAGGTAATATATATGAATTTTATAGAGTGGTTTATGACAATAGTTAGAGGAAGAAAGACAAAACTGTTAAGTGATAACAACAGACAAGAAACTAATCAAAATAATAGTTTAGGAGAACAAAGAAAAAGTTTTTTTAATCGTTTACACAAACCAGTAAGTAATGATGCAAGTAAAAATATAGAAAGAGAAACAATTTTAAGATATTTAGCAACAGATGTTATTGTGAAGGAGGAATTTCCTCCTTATAATCTTGACTATGATCATGAAGAATTTAGAAAAATAATTACAGCAAAAGATAAAAAATTTATATTAACAAATGAAGAGAGAAATATTTTATTTTTTATAAAAAATGCTATTTGTGATGGGAATGATTTATTGCAAGCTCCAAGAGAACTAGTCAATAGAATAACTGGTTGTTTAAATAGTGATAAAAATGTTATTAATGAATTTTTAAAGGAATCTCACAATAATCTACTAGTTTTGATTGATTTGATAAAACAAAATGCTAAGACGCTATTAGAAGATGATTATTTTGATAATAGATCAAGTAATTATACGGATGTTGCTAATTTGATTGAGGATTATAATCGAAATAAAGAAATGGGTATAGAATAATACTAATATTTAATAGTGTTGAAATATTCATTCGATTGCAAAAGAAGAAATAAAGTACATTAGGAAACAGTCGTAAAATTCATGTGAAAACATAACAATTTTGTTACAAAAATCTCATGAATATTAGGGAAACTCATGTAATATTTTTGTAAAAAGAATATAACGATATTGTTATATTCTTTTTTCAATAAATATTGTATAATTTCATAAAATATTATATTTATATCAAGCACAAAAATCATTTACATAATGTTGAAAATGTAGTATAATTGTAATAGAGTTTTGTAAAAGTGGGAGTAAAGGTGAAAAGATAATTCTTTTCCAACCAGATTTGTGACCAAGGGAGGAATGAAATAAAAATGAGAAAGACCAAATTTTTATTAAAATTAATTTTTAGTTTTGTTTTATTATTTGCCATATCTTTATTGCCAAACAAAGATATTTTTGCAGCAGAGCAAGAAGCAGACAAGAAATTTTCTTATTTATCAGATATTTCATATGTAAAAGAAAAATCAAATGCAGCAAGTGGACATTCGATACGATTAGATGAAAATGATAGTGGAGGAATGCTTAAATTAAAAGTTAATAATAAAGAAGAAGCTTTTTATAAAGGAATATGTGCATGGGCATCATCACAAATAGTTTATGATTTAAGCAACTATGATTATGATTATTTTACTGCCTATCTTGGTGTCGATATAAGTGAACAAGATACTTATTTTAACACAGGATTAAGATTTTTCATTTATACATCAGATGATGGTGAAAATTGGAGCGAACAAACTAATACAGGTGAGATGTATGGATGGAGTAATGCTCAATTTGTTAAAGTAAAAATAACAGGAGCAAAATATTTAAAATTAGTTGCTGATAAAAATAGTAATAACTGGTGGGCAGAATGGTATGATGAAGCACTTTATGCTGATGCTAAGTTAATAAAAGAAGATTATGAAGAAAGTACAACACCAGTTAGTTTTATTAAAACAGTTGCTGAGTATGATGAAATTCTTAAAGGTTATGAAGGGCAACCCATAACAGGAGAATATGAAAAGACTTTATTACAAAGGGAATTCGTAAACAATGCAGGATATGATTTGCTACAATTTATGGCAAATTATAAAACTTCTTATAAAGAAACACTAGAATGGTTAATGAATGATTTAGAAAATCTTAAACTATATATGCTTGGTGGATATCCAGATGGAAAACACTATATGAAGTCTATTATGATATTATCAGATTTACGTGATAACTATGGTAGTGACTTTGAAATGAAAGAGACCACTAAATATGGAACCGTATATGGAGATTTATATAAAAGAATGGCAATTGCCTTATCACTAACACATACAGGGGATGTAGCTTTATGGATGCAACCAAGTGTAGCAGAAAACAAATCTGATCCAGTAAGACGTTATCGAATCTATAAAGACTTACATAAGAACGGAAATATGCAATATACAGCGACAATCGATTTTGCAAAATGGTTTGAAAGTTATACCACTGAAGAAATGCGTTATGTTATGAATTGTATTATCGATGACCAAGAAATACTTTGGCTGAATGAATATACACAAAGCTTTATAGACGCACACCCAGAAAACCCAAATTGGTATTTATCACCACATCCTTATATGTCATACATATGGCCTAATTATAATCAACCAAAATATTGGGATGAAAAGAATAAAGAAGCCTATGATCAGAAATATAAAGGAATTTTTTCAAAATATGGCGTAGAATATGGAAAACCAGGTGTTTATAAATTATGGATGAACATAGAAGGTGGAGCCGTTTGTGGTGGTATTTCAAAACAAGGAGCTTGTCACCGTGGGGCACATGGTGTACCTGCAACTGTAGTTTCACAACCAGGACATGCAGCATTTGCTTATTATACAATGAATGATAATGGAGATGGTTTTTGGACGCTAAACAATGTTATTAATGGATGGGAACAAACGGGAAAGACAGAAAGAATGAATGTAAGAATGCCTTTAGGCTGGGGTAGTGACAGTTATGTTAGCGGATGGGCAGGTTCTTATTTATTAATAGCACAAGCGGCAATGAATCAAGAAGAAGCTTATGAAGAATCAGAAAAAATTATTATGACAGCAGATATATACAAAGATAATCCAGCAAAACAAGAAGCAATTTACAGAAAAGCATTAGAAAATTTACCAATTAATATTGATGCATGGAACGGATTAATCAATGCATATAGTGCAGATGGAACAAAGACAGAGGCTCAGTGGTATGCTTTAGCAGAAGAAATGGCAGAAAGTTTAAGATGTTATCCATTACCAATGTATAATTTAACGAATTTAATTAAACCAAAATTAACAAGTGCAGAGTATTCAGCTCAATTTGTTATTTTACAAAAACGTATCTTAGAATATGGAAAAGTACTTGCCAATAATTCAACAGAGACCTATCAACCAAGTGTAACGAGGGAAGTATCAACTTATTTATTAGGACAAATGGATACTAGCATAGCTACTTTTTCCTTTGATGGAGATGACGCTGGAAAAATAGTATTAGCAGAACGTTTTAAAGAAATGGGAATTCGTTGGGATTATTGTATCAACGGAGATACACAAAACAAAGCTAGTTGGAAGGAACATTCTTTTGAAGCAGGAGAAGAGCATAAATGGCAGTTAACACAAGAAGAATTGGCTAGTCTTACTGCTGAAAATGATATTTATATCCATCTTGTTGGAGTAAATTATGACGAAAAAAATCTATATAAAATCGATATTTTGCCATCAGCAGGATTGCCAAGTACTTTATATGCAAACGATTTGGAAAACAAACTAATGGCAGCTGTTCCGGGAATGGAATGGAAATTAAACGAAAATGACCAATGGACTTTGTATAAAGATGCAGAGCCAGACTTAACAGGAAATAAAACCATATCTGTTAGAATGGCAGCAACAGGAACTCGTCTAGTGGGAGAAACAGTGCAATATCAATTTACACAAGATGAAGTAAATGATCAAAGAACCTATATACCAATATCACATTTAGAAATAGCAGGATATTCTACACAATCAAACGATAATAGTAGACCTTTCTATGCACCAAATGCAATTGACGGAAACCTTAATACTTTATGGCATACAGATTTTGGTCAAAATGTTTTACAACAAGCAACCAAGCCATTTATTAGTATCAAATTAGATGAACCTAAAAATATATCAGCTTTAGAGTTTATACAAAAGAAATATCCAGGTAGACCACAAGATCCAGATGACATAAAAAATGCTAGAGCTTATGTAAGTATGGATGGCGAGACATGGATCCAAGCAGGACAAATAGAAAATTGTGATACCTATGGAAATTTATATGCGATTAATTTTGAAAAACCAGTTTATGGACAATATGTAAAAATAGAAATGGATACTAAGAATATGTTTGCCTCACTAGCTATGGTAAATTTATTTGAAGATACAACAGTAGTAACCTTAGGAACTTTCTCATTTGATGGAGAAAATGCTGGAAAAATTATGATAACAGATGAATTTAAAGGCTCAAGATGGGAATACAGCATAGATGGTGGAACAACTTGGAAAATAGGAATGGGAAGTGAAAAACAATTAACAGCAGAAGAAATAAAACAAATTAATGCAGACAATAAAATAAAACTTCGATTAATGAATACTAACAAAGAGTCTACCATAGATATCCAAAGACAAGATGCACCGGTTATAACAGCGTATTTGAATGACTTAGAAAACAGACTAATAGGAATAGGCGATACAACAAAATTTGAATGGAGGACAGGAACCAATACTGGGAATTGGACTTCCTATTCAAAACAAGAACCAATCGTAACAGGAAACACAAAACTTTTCATTAGAAAGAAAGCAACTAGTACCTTAATGGCAAGTGAAGCAGTAGAGTTTACCTTTACAGCAGATAATCAACCCAATACAGCTAGATATGTGCCAATTAAGCATATAACCTCTGTCAATGCGTCAAGCACTACGGTACCAAGTAGAGGAGAAGAAGCAGAATTTGCAGTGGATGGGCTTCCAACAACCATGTGGCATTCAAACCGTACTACTACAACCATGCATGACCCAAGATGGATTGTCTTAGAATTAGATGAACCAAGATATATATCAAAAGTTGAATATGTAAAAAAAGCAGGATATACTTATGGAATTCCAAAAGATGGTAAAGTTTTGGTAAGTATGGATGGAGAAAATTGGACAGAAGTTTTTGATTTCAAAAATTTATATAATGCAACAACAGCAGCAGAACTTATCGCTAGTGAAGACCAAAAAGAACTTCAATTGTCGAAAATAGAACAAGCAAAATATGTAAAAATAGAATGTATAAAATCTTGTGATAGTGTATATGGTGACAGGAATGGAGAACCAATGGATTACTTCTTCTCTTGTGCTATGATTAACTTATTTGAAGATAAAACGAAAATACAAGTACCAACAGCAGAGATAGAATATAGTATAACAGAAACCACCAATCAAAATGTAACAGCAACCTTAGTCAATAAGAGTACAGATCTTACCGTAACCAATAATGATGGAAAGGATACCTATACCTTTACAGAAAATGGTCAATTTACATTTGAATTCAAAGACAGTAAGGGAACAAAAGGAACCGCAACCGCAAAAGTAGATTGGATTATTAAAACATTACCAACACCAAGTATTACTTATACGCCAAATAGCTTAACGAATCAAGATGTAACAGCAACGGTAACTTTTGATCGAGAGGGAACCAAAATAATAGATGAAAACGGTCAAGTAATCGAAAATGGAAATACCTATGTATTTACGGAAAATGGAAAACATGAATTTAGATTTAAAGGACCATATGGAAATATAGGAAAAACAACAGCAACCGTAGACTGGATTGATAAAAAAACACCTGTTGCAACTATAAACTATAGTTCAACCAACTTATCGAATCAAGATGTAACAGCAACCGTTACCTTTGATGAAGAAAATGTTACGGTAAAAGATGGAAATACTCATACTTTTACAGCAAATGGAGAATATACCTTTGAGTTTGAAGATGCAGCAGGCAATAAAGGAACGCTAACCGCAAATGTTACATGGATTGACAAGGACTTACCAACAGCAACCGTAACATATAGTACGACAAAGCTAACCAATCAAGATGTAACAGCAACTGTGACTTTTGATCGAGAAGGTGTAAAAATTGTAGATGAGCAAGGCCAAGTAATTGAGGGCGGAAATGAATATACATTTATAGAAAATGAAACGCATGAATTTCATTTTGTAGAACCAGTTGCTGGTAAAAGAGGTGTGGCGGTTGCAAAAGTAGATTGGATTGATAAAGTACCACCTGTAGCAACTATCACATATGACATCAATAAATTAACCAATCAAGATGTAACAGCAACTATTACTTTTAATGAAGAAAATGTAACCATTACAAACAATGACGGAAAAAACACTTATACATTTGATCTTAATGGGGAATTTGAATTTGAATTTGTAGACAAAGCAGGAAATACAGGAAAGGCAACAGCAGAAGTGGGATGGATTGATAAAAGACAAATCAATGCGACCATTACTTATGACATAAACGATATCACCAATCAAGATGTAACAGCAACCATTACCTTTGATAAAGAAAATGTTATGGTAGATGGTGGAGATACTTATACCTTTACAGAGAACGGAGTCCATGAATTTAGATTTGTAGGACCAGCAGGAAATACAGGAACAGCAATAGCAGAAGTAACTTGGATTGATAAAGTGCCTCCGGCAGCAACTGTTACATATGACATCAATCAATTAACGAAACAAGATGTAACAGCAACGGTAACCTTTGATGAAGGTGGAGTAAGTATTGTAAATGATAAAGGTGAGTCAATTAAAAACGGAAATACCCATGTCTTCACGAAAAATGGAAATCATACATTCCATTATGTAGATTCTTTAGGTAATAAAGGAACAGCAGTAGCAACTGTAAATTGGATTGATAAAACAGAGCCAACAGCAAAAATTGAATATAGCACTACTGAGCCAACAAATGGAGAGGTAATAGCAAGATTAGTGAATGCAAGTGAACCAATTACCATTACGAATAATAATGGAAGTGATACTTATACATTTGCAAGAAATGGAGAATTTAAATTTGAGTTTGTAGATCAAGTAGGAAATAAGGGAAGTGTTACAGCAAAAGTTAACTGGATTAAAGATACATCAAAAGATCCAGAAAAGCCAGATGATCCAGACAAACCAGACGATCCAACAAAACCAGACAATCCAGTAAAACCAAATGACCCAACAAAACCAGATAATCCAACAAAGCCAGATGATCCAACAAAACCAGATGAGTACAAAATAGGAGATGTTAATCAAGATGGCAAAATAACAGCAACTGATATTCTATTTGTAAAAAGACATTTAGTAGCAGCTAAAAAGCAAGAATGGATTTTAACGGGATTGAAGTTTAAGGCAGGAGATATTAACAAAGATGGAAAGATAACAGCAACTGACTTATTGTTGATTAAGAGATTAGTACTAAGTGAAATGAAAAAATAGGAAATTTAAACATAAGAGAGGAATGAGAAAAAATGAAAAAAACAATTTCTATCATTTTAATGATCTTATTGATGGTATGTACAGCTAAAGTGTATGCAGTTAGTGATAGTTTTCATACAACATTAACCATTAATAATTCACAAGCCAAAAGGGGAGATACCATTACTGTTACGATTGGCTTAAAAGATATTGCCATTCAAAGTGGAGAAAAAGGAATTGGTGCTTATACTGCCGAAATTCAATTTGATTCTTCTGTTTTAGAATATGTGTCAGTAAATGGGACAGACAAATGGGAAGCACCACTTTATCAAGATGGATTTATTACATCGAATACAAAAGATGCTAAAGTAGTCAATACAGCACAAAGTATAGCAACCATTACTTTTAAAATAAAAGAAAATGCAAAATTAGGAGAAACTTCTATTGCTTTAAAAAACTTTTCTGGATCAACAGCAGGATCAGATATATTAGCTTCTAGCAATGGATCTACTAAATTAACAATTATAGATCCTAACAGTAGCAGTAGTATCAATGGTAGTAGTATTAATAGTGGAAATAGTAAAAAAGATAATTTAGAAAATCAAAAAGTACAGGAAAATTCAAATGCAAAATCTGATTTATCTGCTTTACCTAAAACAGGAGAAAAACAAAATCCAATTGTCATGATCTTATATACATTAATAGGGTTAAGCATAATAGGTGTAATAGGATTAGTCTGTTTCTGTAAAAAAAAGAGAATTAGATAAAATAAAAGGATAAGACAGTTAGTTTAAATCTAACTGTCTCCTAAATGGAGAATGGCTTATGGACAGAGGAGAAAAGAAATTAATTTGTTTCTTGTTAATGGGAATCATAATAGGTTCAAGCATATTGATTTTTAAAATTAAAAGTGAACCTAAATATGATGAAGCTTTATATGAAGAAGTATATTCAGAATATGAAGAAATATTGGCGAAAGAAAATGAAATGGATTCGAATGAAGAAAATGCAGTTAAAAAGGATAATACTGTTTATATGAATGTCAATTCAAAAGGTCAGAAGTATAGAGTTGCTGGTCAGATTAATATTCCTAAAATAGGGGTAAATTATCCAATTGTGTATGAAACATCAGAGGAATATTTGAAAATTGCTCCGACAAAATTATTTGGGCCAGATATAAATGAACCAGGAAATGTATGTATCGTGGGACATAACTATAAAAATGAGCAATTTTTCAGTAGATTATCAGAATTAGAAAGTAACGATACAATAAATTTGTTAAATAATAAGGGTAAAAGAGTTAGTTATTTGGTATATGATAAATATGAAGTACCAGAAACAGATCTAAGTTGTACCGATCAAAATACCAATGGAGAAAGGGAAGTAACTTTGATTACTTGTACGAAAAAAAAGAGTAATAGGTTGGTTGTAAAATGCAGAGCTATCACTTAAAAATTTCTAGCTCAAAGTTTCTACATTCGCTCATTCCTTAAATTTTTTTGGATAGATTCCTTTTGTTTGAATTGCCTGACCGCTGACTAATAACGAATAGTTGCAAATTATATCGGAAACGTAAATAAAAAGTATTGCATTTTGCAAAAAATTGTGTTACAATATCCAAGTATTAAAAGAGAGAAACCGTAGGGAGGAATATAAATGGAAATAGCAAAAGGAATACTAATTGTAATTTACTTTATCGTAGCGATAGCATTAATTATTTTGGCATTAATACAATCTAAGGAAGATGCAGGTTTATCTTCTACGATAACAGGATCATCTACCAATAACTTCTTTGAAAAAAACAAAGGAAGAACCAAAGAAGGAAAACAAAAGAGATGGACAATTATATTAGCAGTAGTATTCGCAGTATTAACGATAGCATTAGGTATTGTATATATGGCGTAGAAACAGAAAAAGGCGGTTTTTATCAAAAAAAACTCGCTTTTTTTAAATTTTTGAGACAAAGGGGAAACAATAAAATGAGTGAAAAAGAAGAACAAGAACTGAAAATTTTAGAGTTTATGAAAGACAGGGATTATGTGCCAATGAAGGCAAAAGAAATTGCCATGATTATGAGAGTACCAAAAACAGAATACAGAGACTTTTTAGAGGTACTTGGCAATTTAGAGTTGAATTTTAAGATACAGAAAAACAGAAAAGGTAAATATAGATTAGTAGACACCACGTATTATGATGGTATTTACAGAAAAAATCAAAAAGGATTTGGATTTGTAAGATTAGAAGATCACGAAGATGAAATCTATATTTCCAAAGAGAATTCATTAAATGCTCTAAATGGTGATAGAGTTTTGATTGAGATTCTGGAAGAGGCTAATAAAGTAAAAAGTGCAGAAGCTAAAGTAGTCAAAATCTTAAAACATGAAAAAGATACCATTGTAGGAATTTTCCAAAATAATAAAAGCTTTGGATTTGTTGTACCAGATGACAGAACTTTCGGAACGGATATTTTTATTGCTAAAAAAGATATGGGGAAAGCAAGAAACAACCACAAGGTATTAGTTAAGATTACGAAATATCCTGAAAAGGGAAAAAAGGCAGAGGGAAAAATTATCGAAGTCTTGGGAAATGTGAATGAGGCAGGAGTCGATATGTTATCTTTAATCAAAGAACATAATTTGCCATCTACATTTCCAGAACCAGTGGTGCAGGAAGCGAAGAAATTTGATAACAAGGTAGATAAAAAAGATATTCCAAACCGAGTAGATTTTAGAGATAGAGAGATTTTTACCATAGATGGAGAAGATGCAAAAGATTTAGATGATGCTGTTCGTGTGCAAAAGTTAGACAATGGAAATTACAAATTAGAAGTGCATATAGCAGATGTCAGCTACTATGTGAAAGAAAATAGTTTATTAGATCAAGAAGCATTGGTAAGAGGTACCAGTGTCTACATGCTGGGGAGAGTAATCCCTATGCTTCCTAGAGAATTGTCAAATGGAATTTGTAGCTTGAATGCGGGAGAAGATCGATTTACCTTATCTTGTATTATGGAGATAGATACCAAAGGAGATGTAGTAGCTTCTGAGATTGTGAAAGGGATTATCAATGTTACAGAAAGAATGAGTTATACAGATGTACAAGCTATTATAGATGAGTCTAATCCAAAAACAACGAAAAGATATGAACTCTATATTTCTCATTTTAAATTAATGGAAGAATTGGCACTTATTTTAAAAAATAAAAGAATGGAACAAGGCTATTTAAATTTAGATATTCCAGAAAGTAAAATTGATTTAGATATCGATGGAAGAGTAACGAATATTGCTAAATATGAGACTACTTTTGCTAACGAAATAATAGAGCAATTTATGCTGATAGCAAATGAAACAGTAGCCGAAAAGTTCTTCTGGTTAGAAGCTCCATTTATTTATCGTGTACATGAAGATCCAGATATGGAAAAGATACAGGAATTAAATAAATTTTTGTTTAACTTTGGTATGAGGATAAAAGCCAATAAAGATAATATCTATCCAAAAGAATTTGCGAAAGTACTGGAAGAAGTAAAAGGAAAAGAAGAAGAAAAAGTAGTGTCTAATTTAGTTTTGAGAACATTAAAAGTAGCTAGATATGAAGCGGAAAATAAAGGACATTTCGGAATTGCTAGTAAGTATTATTGTCATTTTACTTCACCAATCAGAAGATACCCAGACTTATTTATTCATAGAATTATTTCAAAGTATTTGGAAGAAAACTATGATGTTTCAGAAAAATGGTTAGAGGAACATAGAAATCAAGCAGACGAAAGAGCGAAACAATCATCGGAAAGAGAAAAAGTCGCTACCAAAGTAGAAAGAGAAGCAGAAGACTTGAAAAAGGCAGAATATATGGAAAAAAGAATAGGCGAAGAATACGAAGGAATTGTATCCTCAGTAACCTCTTTTGGCATATTTGTAGAATTAGAAAACACAGTAGAAGGTCTAATTAGATTTGAAGACTTAGGAGACGAATACTTTATCTATGATGAAGACAGAAAAAGACTAATAGGAGAAAGAACAAACAAAACGTACAAAATAGGAGACAAAATAAAAATCGAAGTCAAAAGTGCCAGCAAGCTACTAAGACAAATAGATTTTACAGCCGTTTGAACGAAGTATGTGCAATGGGGACGTTTCTTTTTGCACATGATTTAGGAGACAGAAGAAAGAAGGAAAAATGAAAAGAATTGGAAAGAAAGTAGAAGAATTAAAATATACAAAAAGGCCAGGAGCCTATGCCATCATAGAACGAAAAAAAGATAACAAAATAGCAATAGCCACAGACGGAGAATATTTCTTTCTTGGTGGAGGAATAGAAGAAGGAGAAACAGAAACCCAAGCATTAAAAAGAGAGTTAATAGAAGAGTCAGGATATAGAATCAAGAATATAAAATTTTTTGACAAAGTCAAGGCATGGGCGGATGGTGGAGATAGAGGACCGCTAGACGTGACAGCAACTATTTATACAGCTGAGTTTGATAAAAAAGTAACAGAACCGATTGAAAAAGACCATAAAATTCTTTGGATTGATCCAACAGAATATAAAAACAAATTGTATCATGAATACCAGAGATATTTATTAGAGGAATATATAAAAATAAAAGGAGCAAAAGATGAACCCACAAAACATATGGAAAAACTTTTTAATGGATGATATAGCTGGTAAAGCGATAGGTGTTTTAGCGACACTTATTACCATTATAACATTTTTAGTGGTTTTAACAGAATTATCATTGGGAAGTATCAATAGCTTCATTACAATTATTTCCATATTTGTTGTATATGTGATGAACAAATTTGTAAAAAGACAAAACTTGTCAAAAATGTTTATACCAATAGCAATCATACAGTGTATAGTTATTCTATTACTTACATTTAGTATGATATATTTTGATATCAATAACACTTTACATATTGGAGTTATAACTATAAGTGTAGGGTCTGTATTAGTTGTTTTATATAATATAATAAATTGGATTAGTAATCCAATTTTTGAGACTTTTAATACGGTTGTATATTATGAATGTATGTGTAAATAAAATATAGATATAGAGGATGAACCGAGTTATGTTTTTTGGTTTGAAATTATGATAAATATTGCTAGAAGTTTTGGATATTTTATTTTAATAATTATTTCTAAAATAGGATTTAATTTAGATGTAATAGCTTGTTTAATAGTAGTATTTTCTTTTATGTATATAGCATTTGCTTATACCCTGAAAAAGATAACCAAGACTTATCTAACCATATAAGTTTTATTGTAAAAGGACGCATTTATCAATAAATGTGCCCTTTGGCAGTCAAGAAATCCAAATCATTACATTAGAAAAGATAACAACTAGGATAGAAAAAGTAATCACAACAATACCGCCAGTTTTGTTATGAATAGTATTAATTTCATACAAGGCATAACCAATGGTTTTTAGCAAAACATACAAACTAATAATTAAAAATAAAATATGATATACAATACTAGACAAAAAAATCCCTCCTTTTATAAAGGACTGTCCCCCTAATCCCTAAAATAGGGATTTTAAGAAACGTCTCTTGACTTCTTCTTTAAGTTTCGGTTATTAACATACTTGATTTGATGGAAGTATCGATTTCTACTTCAAAAAAAGCATTTTGATAGTTATTCAGCCAATTATAGTTATTATAGTCTTGCGTTTTGAAAAAATTATGGAGTGCATATTTCCCAAAGCCATTAATATCAGATTTGAATTCTTTTGAAGTTTTATATAAATAGTCAGAAAATACGGATTCCAAATATTTATTACAAGTTTCTGATAAGTCATTTAATATTTCAGGGTTCAAATATTGAGAGTTACTGGACATAGAGTAAATTCTACCAGTAAACTTTGATTTTACTTTGATGAAAGGAGAAGTGGTTGATGTGTCTACATCAATGGAAGTAGAACCTTTTGGGTATAAATAAATATCAATATAACTAGTAATATCATCAGGGTCAGGTACAGAGATTAGAAAGCGGTCAACTTCATTTCTAATTGCTAAAAAAGTAGTAGTTTCTAAGGCACAGAGTTCTCCTACTAGCTTATCATCTTTGAAAGCAGCAATACCAATATTTTCAGAACCATTTTCACCTTGGATTGGTGTTTGGTTAGATTTCACATTGTAATTTTCTTGAATATGATTGCTTCCCTGATTTTGTGGCTTTTCTGTTGAAATTCCACCTAAAATGGCAACTGGTTCGCAAGTTTTACAAATGATGCCATTGAAAAAATCTCCAATGGTAGCATCTGGCTTAAAACCAGTATATTTACTAGAATTTGTGAAAATTTCATAGTATTTTGAAATTAGATTTTCCAGTTCGGGAGAAGTTTGCTCCATATAAAATTTGGCATTACATTTACTAATTACGATATTAGCAGAAGGTCTTACTTGTGTATCATTAATTAAAGTATAGATTTCTTCAGAAATTCCTTCTTCTGCGAGTTCTTCTGAAAAGATAATTACTTTACAATGTGACATATTAATCTCTTTTCCTATATAGCTATCCATTAAGTTAATAGCAGTACTAAGAGAAGGAGCTTCGACGGTATCCATAACAGTAGGTGATTTTTCTGAGGAACCACTTTCGGAGGCTTTAGAAGCGGTAGAAAATTGGAAACTTACTTCTAAATTATTATCTTTTCCTTTATCAATACCAATGGCAAGAACGTAGGCTAAATTATCGATACTAAGAGATAAGTAAGAACTAGAAAAAGCCATGATAAAGACAATTACTAAAATAAAAATAAATAAATTTCTTACTACTTTATTCAAAATAACTTCTCCTTTCATTCAGATTCTGTAGTGATGTTTTTTTGTTTTTTCTTTAACAGATTAGCTAGAATCAAAATGCTGATTCCTAAACAAAAAGTGATGCCTAAAACTAGATAAGGATAAATTTCAGTTTCAAATTTATCGGAAATAGCGTAGTTTTTAGGGATTAAGGTAATACCTAAAATAAAGATGCCAAAAACATCAATTAAGGGTTTTTTAGTTTCAATATTAGTTAATTTTTTGAAAATGCCCATGGCAAATTTGCTAGTAATACTTAAATAACAGGCAAAGGCTAAAATCCATATTAACAAAAAAACAGATTCAAGTCTTTGGAAAAAGGCTCCAAATTCAATGTATCTTGTGGCATTATATAAAGGTGTGATTTCATTAGTGTTGATGAAAAATGAAAACATAAATAAAAGTGTGGAAACGCACAAGATGAGATAAATAGCTGACATTCCAATTGATAGCAAAGCTATTTTTTTCATTTTTTCTGGCTCTTTTAAATAAGGTGGCAAGAAATATAGAAAAGTAATTCCTCCAAAAGCAGCTAAGTTGCTAAGTCCTAGTACAAAAGTATTCAATAGTCCATCTCCAAAAATTGGGAACATTCTTTGTGGGACAAATTTATTCATATTAGCAAAAAATAAGAATAGAATACTAGCTAATACTAAAGGAATGATTAATAAATTTGTTTTTAAAGAAGCATTAAAGTCAAGTCTGTTGGCTGTACAAATGGCAATGACAAATAAAGCAACGATAAATACAATATTGGTCATAGGATAATAAATGATTTTTAAGCTTTCACAAAAACTTCTAAGTAACATACTAGAGCTAACTAGAAAATATAAGATAAAGATGATCCCAACAATGTTCTTAAATACTTTTCCACCTAGATATTCAGAGATGTCGATAATGTCAGAGCCAGCAAAGTTTTTCATTAATCTTACGATAAGATAGGAAAACAGGATCGCTAATATACTAACAAAGATTACATTGATGATTGTTGCTGATTTACTGGAAACTAGAATTTTTCTGGGTAGTGATGAAATAGTGTGTGTGACTATGATTGTCAAGATTAGCATGATGGCTTCTACTGTGCCTATTTTTGATTTTGTCATGACAAGACTCCTTTCTATTTATGATATTTCCATTTCATGGAGATTTTTTCTTGGTCTTTTTCTCGTTTAGAAGCAATATAGGAAGGGCGATATTCTCTTTTCCAGATCGGATTAAGAAGATAACCATTTCCTTTTGAGTTAGTAGCTGGTGCAAATGGGGTTGTGTAAGAAACACCAAAAGAGCGTAAGCTACAAACTAGACTAATATATACAAATAGCCCTAATGCAATTCCTAAGAAACCTGCCATAAAACCAAGCAAGACAAAAGCGAAGCGGAAGTATCTTAAGTGAAAGCCAAAGGAATAGTCTGGAATGGCAAAAGAAGAAATACCAGTAATTGCAATGATGATAATTAATACAGGACTTACGATACCAGCACTAACAGCAGCATCTCCTATTACTAAGGCACCAATAATTCCGAATGGTTGAACCGATGGCTGTTGGAACTCTTAAAACAGCTTCACGAATTAATTCAAAAGAAATTTCCATGAGTAGTATTTCTACGATAATCGGAAAGGGTACATTTTCCCTAGAAGCTAAGATTGAGTAGAGTAGACCAGTTGGTAATATTTCTTGGTGAAAGCTGGTAAGGGCAACGTAAAGACCAGGTAAAAGCAAAGTGATAAAGGCTGCTAAAAATCGAAGTCCTCTTAGGAAATTGGCAAAGTTGACTTTTAAATTGGTATCTTCTGGAGAAGTTAAAAAGTCAATTAAAATAGAAGGCATGATGACACCATAAGGAGTTCCATTGACAATGACAATGACACGTCCTTTTAATAAATATTTGGCAGCTTTATCAGGTCTTTCCGTAGAAATCGTTTTGGGGATTCCTAAGGCATTTGAGTCTACAATTAATTGCTCCAATTCCCCAGCAGATAGTAAAGAATCTACTTCTAGGTTATTTAAACGATATTTTACTTCATTAATTAAGTCAGAGTTTGTGACGTTTTTGATATAACAAACGGCACATTTGGTTTTTGTAATTTTACCAACTTCTAAGTTTTCTATGATTAGGTTTTCGTTGTTAACAATTCTTCTTAGTAAAGAGGTATTTGTCCTAATGTTTTCGACAAAGGCTTCATGTGGCCCTTTGATAACAACTTCATTGTTTGGCGTGTCTACACTTCTTTGTTTAAAGCCTTTTACTTCAATGTCAAAGGCAAGGTTTAAGGTGTCTACAAATAAAGCACAATTCCCAGAATTGATGCCACTGGCTACTTCATCAAAATCGGTTACTTCTTTGACGGCGTTTTGAGGCATTAAACAACCCATTAAGTAGTTGGATAAATCAAATTTTTTGACTCTACGAACGGTGATGTTATTGGTGACTGCTTCTGCAATGACTTTATTTTGTGTTCCATCGTATAAGTTGCTTTTGTTTCTTAACATTAATGGTTCTAATATAAATTTGTCCATGATTTCGGAGTCTACCATTCCGTCAATATAAACGATAAAGGCATTGTATTGTTTCCCTCTGGCATTGATGGTGAATTCTCTTAGAATGACATCACTATTGATTAATAAATTGTACTTGGTTCTCATGTATTCAATATTGACATTCAAACTAGGGAAGATGTTTACTTTTTCTTCTGGCTTAGAGGCTTGGTTGTCATTTGTTTCTGTGGTTTGAGAGTCTTCTGGTAAACTGAAGTTGTATTCGACTGGTGGTGTGTAAGCAAATATACTGTTAAATAAGTTTTTTATATTCATCGTTTTCTCCAATTTCGGTTTTTATAGTTTTTATTAGTATTTCTAAATAAAAGGAAATTATACTAGTTTTTGGAAGAAAAATATTTTAATGGTTTTGGTCACAATGCTTGTTTCCCTTATGGAAATGGAAAAAAATTACAGAGATGTAATAAAATTGAAATCTAAATTTAATAAAATAATTATGATACAACAGACTGA
>CANONT010000026.1 GCA_947567695.1 uncultured Clostridium sp. | reverse complement strand
TAGGTTTATAGGTAAATCCTTTATTAAAAACCTAAATATATTATACAAGGAAAAAGCAATGAATAGAGAAAAATTAAAAATAAAATCCAATCAAGATGGATTAGAATTAGATGTTTTGTTAATAAAACCAGAAGAAGAAATCAAAGGAATTGTACAAATATCACATGGAATGGCAGAACATAAGGAAAGATATGAACCATTTATGGAATATTTAGCATCTTGTGGTTATGTTGCTATTATCCATGACCACAGAGGTCATGGGGCAAGTGTGAAAAGGCACGAAGATTTAGGTTATTTTTATGATGATCAAGCAGAATATATTGTGGAGGATTTACATCAAATAACTACTTATAGTAAGGAGCAATATCCAGATAAAAAGTTGATCTTATTTGGACATAGCATGGGTTCTATGGTGGTAAGAAAATACATCAAAAAGTATGATAAAGATATTGACAAGTTGATAGTATGTGGTTCACCTAGCCAAAATCCATATGCTGGATTGGCTTTGGCGGTTGTGAAAATATTAAAAATCTTTAAAGGAGAATATCATAGAAGTAACTTGATACAAAAGTTGGCATTTGGAACTTATAATAAAAACATACAAAATCCTATTTCTGAGAATGCTTGGGTTTGTGCCAATGAAGATACGGTAAAAGAATATGATCAAGATGAATTGAATGGTTTTGTTTTTACTTTAAATGGTTTCCAAAATTTGTTTACTTTGATGAGAGATATTTATAGTAAGCAAGGATGGAATTTAAATAATAAAGAATTACCAATCTTTTTTATCGCAGGAGCAGATGACCCTGTTATTATTAGCCAAAACGACTGGCAAAAGGCTCAACATTTCTTGCAAACGATTGGCTATCAAAATGTGTCAGGAAAATTATATCCTAGTATGAGACATGAGATTTTAAATGAAAAGGATAAGAAAAAGGTTTTTGAGGATGTTTTGGAATGGGTTGAATTGTCTAAATAAATTATAATAAAAAACACTACATTTGTCCCGAGATTAATGTAGTGTTTTTGTTTACATGTATTTATAAGAATTACAAGGATATTCAATCATTAAATTCATTTTCAGTCTCAATTGTTTTGTCAGTAGCATATTCGGCTTTTTCAACTGGTACGATTGTATCATGGTCATAAATTGGATTGTCAGGATTAAGTTGAGTTGCAAATAAATCTCTAGTTTTTGCAAAATGTGAATGTTCTGTATTAGGTTTGTTAGTGGATGAATTAGTAGTAGGAGCGGGCAATTGAGGAGATATTTTTAGAAGAGAGTTTTTCACGAAGTTTTTTAATTTGTCAAATAAAGAAGTCATATCTTTTTTATCTTCAATATCATCTATAAAGAGATTATCTTCTTCAAGTGCATAATCTACCTCACTATTTTTATCCATTAAGGTAAGTTCAATATCTAGTCTAGCTTTTTCAATATCTCCTTGGGTAATCTCTAATTCTACTTCATTTTTTGTTGGATGATATATTTTACCTGTTTTAGAACTTTTTGAAGAGATTTCTGAAGTACCATCAGGTTTGATCATCATACAAGTGTCAGTGGAAATGTTATAGAGATTAATGTCATCATCTTCAATTCCAAAATTTTGCCTAATAATATCAAAAAATTCATCATCATGTTCAATAGGGTTAACAGGAAATGGATAGTCATTTTCTACAATACTAATAGGAAATCCATCTTGTAAAATGATATCTAAATTGAAGAAATTGGGGCAAGGTTCTGCTTGTATACGTGTATATTTACTGAAATCAATTTTCTCTAAATAGGATAAATTGTTAATATGAATTTGTGTTATGTCCATCGGTCTTGCTTTTTCATTATTTCTTTCTGGATAGAAATCTACTCCTGTATACTGAAATGGTTCTATTTTTGATACATCAATTCCTTTTAGTTTAGCTAATAGTATAAGAGAATTATATTGATTATTATAATAATCTTGGAAGGTAGTATCATCTTCAATTTCAGCAGTAACAAACTCAAAATTTCTTAATTCAGTCATATAATTTATGATATCTTCTTCTGTTTGTATGGTGGAAAATTTTTTGTCAAAAGCTTTGGTTAGTAGCATAGTTTGAGCTTGTTTTAGATATTTTAATTTTTTCTTTTCAGATAAAGACGTATCTAACAATCTTTTTGCTCGATGATTTAAATAATTGAATGTGTCTTTTCCATATATATCAGAGAATTTATCAAAGAAATCCTTATTTCCATTTATGATACTTTTATCAGCCATTTGGGGTTCTACTAATTGTGCCATTTGTCTATATATAATTTGTGGTAATTGATAAGTAGCTTCTTGTGAAAAATTTATACGAATAAGTGTGTCATCTAAAGATTCAGTATGTGAAGTTTTATCTCCATACTTATCTTCACATATTTTTTCCGTGGCACCTTCTATTAATCCAAGAAACTTACTACTATTATGCAGTAAAAAACTATTTCTATCTGTTAATTTATGAATTAATTCATGCAATATAGTTCTTTTTTTATTTTTTGATACTTTAGTAGTAATTTCATCTAGGCAAATTTTTTTTGTTTTATGATAATAAGATCCAGAAATACCTTCTTCTAAAAAAGCGTAATAAATTCCACTATCATCATCTAATACTTTCATGGTATCTTCATAAGAAATATCTGGAAATAATTCATGAATTATTTGAGAAACTTCATGGTATGCTTGATATTCTTTTTTTTCATCCCATCTTTCTTTATAAAAATCAGTGGATCTCTTTTTTATATTACCAATTTGTTTTAGAGGGTTTTTTAAAAATAAAATATCAGTATTAATTTTCAATTTCTTATCTATTTTTTTTAAGTAAATTTTATTTTGGATAGGAATATATGTATTGTCTTTATAAAAACAATACTTGTCATCATGATCTGATATAAAATGATAAACTATGCCAAAAGAAAATTCAGTTTCGTATATATCAATTAAATAATATTCAATTCCATTCCATTCTTTTTTCAAAATATCCATGTCTAAATTATAGCATATTTATGACGACTAATAATTACTGAAATTAAAATTTAATATTTTTGTAATAATATAGTAATATAAGTGCGTTTGTGATACAATAGCAACAGTAATAAAACAGATAGATTTTAAAGAGATAGGTTAAAAATGAAAGAAATAGAATTAATGAAAAAAATGAGAGAACCAATCATGGATTGGTATCAAAAAAATAAAAGAGAATTGCCATGGAGAAAAGAAAAAAATCCTTATCACATATGGATTTCCGAAATTATGTTACAACAGACAAGAATAGAAGCGGTAAAGCAATATTATGAACGATTTTTAAAGCAAATGCCAACCATACAGGATCTAGCAGAAATAGAAGAAGAAAAATTGTTAAAATTGTGGGAAGGATTAGGCTATTATAATCGTGCCAGAAATTTGAAAAAAGCTGCTCAAGTGATTCAGGAAAAATATGACGGAAAAATGCCCAAACATTATGAAGAACTAATTGAGTTACCAGGAATTGGAGAATATACAGCAGGAGCTATTAGCTCGATTGCTTACGATCAGCCAGTCCCAGCAGTAGATGGAAATGTACTTCGTGTTGTGAGTAGAGTGGTGGGGAGTAAAAAGGACGTTTTAGAAAGTAAAACCAAAAAAGAATTTACTCGGAAAGCTACGAGAGCTTATGCCAAAACAAGCGGGTGATTTTAATGAGGGATTAATGGAATTGGGAGAATTAATCTGTATTCCAAATGGGGAGCCATTGTGCGAAAAGTGTCCATTGAAAGAAATTTGTGTAGCTAAAAAGGAAAATTTAACAGATGTGATTCCTGTTCGTAATCAGAAAATTAAGAGAAGAAAAGAAGAAAAAACAGTATTTTTACTAGAGTTTGAAGGAAAGATAGCGATTCGTAAAAGAGACAAAACAGGTTTATTAGCCAATATGTATGAGTTCCCTAACATGGATCAAAAAGTAAAGAAAAATGAAATAGAATCAGTTATACAAAGTTGGGGATTAACAGGAAGTCAAATAGTAAAAATAGGAACTCATCATCATGTTTTTTCGCATATTGAATGGGATATGCTCGGTTATAAAATTCAAGTAAATGGTATGAATTCAGCGTTTATGTGGGTGGAAAAAGACGAGATTTTAGAGAAATATCCTATACCTGGTGCTTTTGTGCCATTCCGTGATCAAATGTAAGAAATAACTCATAATTTGTTGAGAAAAACTATATTTTATGATATAGTTATAACAATTATAAGACTATTGGGGGAAATTATGAGTGAAATAGAAGAAAAAATAAATAAACTAATAAAGAAATATAAAGAAGAGCTAAAAGAAAAAATAGACACAAGAATGGTAGAAATGCAACAAGATGATACAAGTCATTACTTTATATATAAGGTTTTGGGAATTAAAGAAGGTGAAGGATTACTTATAGATGAATACCAAAATAAAGGGCGTTTCTTATATAAGTATGCTGGTAGTTTTTTAGAGGAAGCTACAATACTTTGTTTTGAAAATGCTTTTAAAAATGCAAAAAGAAAAGTAATGATAGATAATACAATAGGATATAGACCAAAAAGATTTGAAATAGACTGTTTAGTAGATGATAAATATGCTTGTGAAATTAAGTGGAGAGATGCAACAACTGATGGAGATCATATCACAAAAGAACATACTAGAGTAAAAAATATAAAAGCAAAGGGATATATTCCTGTGAGAATAATGTTTTATTATCCTAATAGAGAACAAGCAATAAGAATACAAGAAACATTAAAAACAATTTATAGTGGAGTTGGAGGAAAATACTATTCTGGAGATGAGGCTTGGAAATATATAAAAGATACAACAGGAATAGATTTATATTCAATTTTAGAAAAATCAATAGAGGAGTAGAAATGAACGAAGTTATTTTAGGAGATTGTTTAGAAAACTTAAAAAAGGTAGATAACAATAGTATAGATTTAATATATTTAGATCCACCATTTTTTACACAAAGAACTCAAAAAGGGATTATGAAAAGTGCAGAAAAAATATTAGAATTTAGTGACTTGTGGGAAAATATAGATGAATATTTAGATTATATTAAAATTAGACTTATTGAAATGAAAAGAGTATTGAAAGATACTGGCTCTATTTTTTTACACTGTGATAAAATTGCTTCACACTATTTAAGAGTATTGCTAGATGAAGTTTTTGGATTTAACAATTTTCAAAGCGAAATAATATGGTCATATAAAAGGTGGTCTAATTCTAAAAAAGGGTTACTAAACTCACATCAAAATATATACTTTTATAGTAAAAGTAAAAACTTTAAATTTAATACAATATATACAGATTATTCAGCAACAACAAATGTAGACCAAATATTACAACAAAGAAAAAGAGATGAAAATGGGAAATGTGTTTATAAGAGAGATGATGATGGAAATGTCGTTTTTGATAATGAAAAGAAAGGAGTTCCGTTGTCAGATGTATGGGAAATACCATTTTTAAATCCAAAAGCAAAAGAAAGAGTCGGTTATCCAACACAAAAACCAATATTATTACTAGAAAGAATTATAGAAATTAGCACAGATGAGAATGATATTGTATTAGATCCATTTTGTGGTAGTGGTACAACATTAGTTGCTTCAAAATTATTAAATAGACAATTTATTGGAATAGATATATCGAAAGACGCAATAGAAATAACAAATTCAAGATTAGAAAATCCTATAAAAACAGAATCAGAATTATTAAATAAAGGAATAGAAAAATATCAAAATAAAAGTGAAAATGAAATAAATATTTTAAAATCAATAGGAGCAGTACCTGTTCAAAGAAATACTGGAATTGATGGTTTTATATTAGATAAAGAAACGAATCAAAATATTGCTATAAAAATTCAAAAAGATACAGAAGAATTATATGAAGCACAAAAAAAATTAGTTGCAGCATCTAAGGTTAAAGAATGTAAATATAAAGTATTAATAAAAACACACGATTCAGCAATAGAACAACAAAATATGTTTAAAGAAAATAAGATGGAAGATGTAATAATATTAGATTCTTATGAAAATATATTACAACATTCAATAAATCAAAAATTTGAATATAAATAACTTACCTCAATTGCTGTTATATATGGAGAAAAAATTTAAAAGGTGATAGATATTGTGTTTTGAAATACAATGTTGTATAATAGTTTTGGATAGGGAGTGGTATCGAAGTGGTCATAACGAGCTACACTGGAACTGTAGTAGTCGCCAATAGCGGCCCGTGGGTTCGAATCCCACTCACTCCGCCAATAAATTAGCATTTTAAGCAAATGATACAGAGTATCATAAAGTATCATATATTGGCACAAAATGCAGAAATACTCTCTTTGTAAGGGAGTATTTTTTGTTTTATATGATATATACTTATTATAGATTATCACCGTTTGATATAAATTTTGTTTGCTTGTATTATTATAAAATATGTAGTATAGTAATTAAAGATAGAGATGAGATAGCAGATATGTTGTGGATACCACTTTCAATACTCGATACATTCGAGAGCGAGGAGGTGGTTGTTTATGGGATTTATATTAACTTTGATATATGCTTTGGGATTTTCCCTAACTGTAAACATAGCCTTATTGTGTATTATATACATAATGTGGACTAACAAACAATAAATAAACAACACATTCTGCTTTTGTCGGTTGGAATGTGCTATTATCAATATTTATGTGATAGCCACATTTCTGTGACTCTCATTTTCCATCTATATTATACACAGATTTTTAGGAAAAGTCAAATAAAATTTTATACTAAATGTAAGGAGTGATATGTTATGAATTTAAAAGATAAAGTGGCTATAGTAACAGGGGGAAGCAATGGAATTGGTGAAGCTATAGCAAACAAATTAAAAGAATTAGGAGCTAAAGTAATCATATTTGATATAAAAGAACCAAAATCTGCATTTGAGTATTATAAAGTAAATATAACAAAAGATGAAGAAATAAAAAAATCTGTTAATTTAATAGATAAAGTAGATATATTAGTTAATAATGCAGGAATATACTTTGAGAAATATATTGAACAAACAACGGATGAAGATATAGACAATATGGTAGATGTAAATATAAAGGGAACCTTCAAAGTTACAAGGAATTTAATTGACAAGTTAAAGGAAAACAAAGGCTGTATTGTAAATATTGCATCTTGCTTGGGATTAGTTCCAGAATTAACATCACCTTTATATTGTACAACAAAGGCTGGAATTGTAATGTTTACTAAATGTTTAGCACAAGAATATGCAAATTTAGGGGTTAGAGTAAATTGTGTTTTACCTGGTCCAATTTTAACAGAATTATTGGAAACAAGTTTTAAAAGTGAAGAACAAAAAATAAAATGTGAAAATAGAATTCCAATAAAACGAATTGGAACGCCAAATGAAGTAGCAAATGTAGTTGCCTTTTTATGCAGTGAAGATGCCTCATATGTAACAGGAGGAATTTATGCAGTAGATGGTGGAGTTTCTACATCTAGTATTTATTCTAAATGAGTTTATGTTAAATATGCTCCATAATAGAACCTTAATCATTATTCTAAGACAATATTAAATAATGATTTATAAAATATGCTGTACAATAGCTGTACATTTATATGATAACATTTAAACATTAATGACATCACAATATTAATTAAGAAGAGGTGAAGAAGGATGAAAATAGGATTTACCATAGGAAAATTTGCACCATTACATAAGGGGCATCAATATCTCATAGAAAAAGGTTTAAAAGAAATGGACAAGTTCTATGTCATTATTTATGAAACAAAGGTAACACCGATTCCAATTGAAACAAGAGCTAATTGGATTAAACAAATCTATCCAGATGTCAATATTATTTATGCGAAAAATCCACCAAGTCAATATGGTTTAGATGAAGTGAGTGTAAAAATACAAACCGATTACTTAAAAGAAATGGTAAAAGGAATACAAGTAACTCATTTTTATAATAGTGAGCCATATGGCAAATTCGTGGCAAGAGATTTAGGTGTGAAGGAAATACAAGTGGATCGAAAAAGACAAAAGTTTCCGATTAGCGGTACCGATATTCGTAAGGGATTAAAGAATAAGGAAAGTTATTTAGAGGAAATTGTGTTTAAGGATTTAAAATAAATGAAAGGTTACTGTATGACAGAAAGATTTATTAAGAAAAGCTTTCAAAAAAATTAAGAAAAAATCAATAGGATTTGTTTTTCTATTGTGATAAAATAAATAAAACAGTGCGATTGCCATTGGGAACGGATCTTTTTGGCAATTAGTGAAGGAAGGAGAAGGAAATGGAAAGAACCGTATTAAAATGTGAAAATCTAAACAAGAAATTTGGAAAGAAGCAGATTTTGAACAATGTTACTTTTGGCATTGAAGAGGGAGACATTTTAGGTTTTATTGGACCAAATGGAGCTGGTAAAACAACCACGATCAAATTGATTTTAGGGTTGCAAAGTATCACAGAGGGAAAAGTTAGCATCAATGGGTATGATATTGAAAAAGAATTTACCAAGGCAATTGAAAGAGTAGGAGCGATAGTAGAAAATCCAGATTTATATATGTATTTATCTGGTTATGAAAATTTAAAGTTAATTGCTAATTTGTATTCAGGGATCGAGCGAGCTAGGATTGATGAGGTAGTAAAACTAGTTAAGTTGGAAAATCGAATAAAAGATAAGGTTTCCAAATATTCACTAGGTATGAGGCAAAGATTGGGAATTGCACAGGCGATTTTGCATAAGCCTAATTTACTAATTTTAGATGAACCAACCAATGGCTTGGATCCAGAGGGAATCAAAGAGATGAGAGAACTTTTAGTAGATTTAGCCAAAAAAGAAAAGATGGCAATTTTAATATCTAGTCATAATCTAGCAGAACTAGATAACTTATGTAATAAAGTTTGTATTATTAAAAATGGAGAAATTATTGAAACAAGCGATATTTCTGGCATTAAGGCACAAGCAGGAAAGCAATTTAAGATATTTGAGGTAGAGGATAACAAAAAAATAAAAGCATTATTACCAGAAGCGGTTATGATAGGAAAAAATAAGTTCAAGCTAGATATAGCAAAAGAAGAAATACCAGAAATTATTATCCAGTTAGTAGAAAATCAAATCAAGATTTATGAAGTAAAAGAAGAAGAGAAATCGTTAGAACAGGCATTTTTTGAAAAGACAGGAGGTAATGTAATTGAGTAGGTTAATAAAAAATGAATTAATAAAGATTTTTAAAAAGAAAAGTATTTATATCACATTGCTTGTGATTTTAGCATTTGTGATTTTGACGAATTGTATTTATAAATTTTTCTTTCAAAGTGGAGTTTATCATGAATACAACGAAAATTATATTCAATACATAAAAGAAGATTTAGCCAAATTAGATCCGAATAAACCAAGTGATACCAAGATGTATATTGATTTGAAGTCAGAGTTAGATATTTATGAAATGAAGCAAAAATATGAGGCGAGTGCTTGGCAAAGAGAGATACTTTCAAGCCAAGTTAGTAGCTACGTGAACGAGAAGAATACCTATTTATATGGAGAAAGTAAAGATACAGCAAAAGCATCAGAAATAGAAAACACCATTCATAAAATTGTCGAAAAGTTAGAGCAAGATGATTGGAGATATTTTGCACAAGAAGAGTTAAAGCAAGCGAAAACAGCACTAACTACTTTGGAACAACAAAAAGCAAATACACAAGATAAGCAAGAATTACAATCGTTGGAAGTGGCAATTAAAAATGCAAATATAGACAAAGAAGTGGCAGAAATTCGAGTGAACCAAGACATTAAATATGGAGAAGATTTTAGAAATGCAGCATTAGGACTATATCAAGAGGAAGCTAAGAATGTTATTAATATCGAAAGTAATACACGAGAACTGGAATATGGAGAAAAACGAGATTATAATCAAAGTATAGAAAAACGAGAAATTAATAAATACATCCTAGACAATAATGTGGATATTAATAAACAAAATGATATAAGGGGTATTTTACAAAGCTTTTTTAATGAGTATGGATTGTTTATTATTGTTATGATTGTCATGATTGCGGGAACTATTGTGAGTGAAGAGTTTAATAAAGGAACCATCAAACTATTATTAGTCAAACCATACAGCAGAAATAAAATACTATTGGCTAAATTTATAACAGTTTTCATTATGATTGCATTTTCCATCTTGGCAGTTGTTGTGATGGAATTGATTGTGGGCGGAATTGTTTTTGGATATGATAGTTTATCTGTACCAATTTTGCAATATAATTTTACGACACAAAGCTTAGAAAGTATTCCTATCTTTACTTATTTGGGAATACAAGTAGTAACACAATTACCAAAACTCGTTTTATTGGCAACACTTGCTTTTGCTTGTAGTACACTGTTTACCAATAGTGCTGTGGCAATTGCTATTCCATTGTTAGGCTATATGTCAGCTGATATGATTAATATGTTAGTGATACAGTTTAAAGTACAGTTTATGAAATTTTTTGTTAGCCTAAATTGGGATTTTGAAGAGTATTTGTTCGGAAATCTACCACAAATGGAAGGAATGACATTAGGGTTTTCCGTTGTGATTTGTATGCTATATTTTGTAGCTATGGTGATACCAACCTTCCTTGCTTTTAAAAAGAAAAATATCAAAAATATTTAAATTGATTGCCAGAGTTGCCAAAGGGGACGGACCTTTTTGGCAATTTATAACAGAATGAGACATTTTAGACCTTTCCCCCTTGTCTCATTTATGAATTTGTTGTATAATAAGAGCATAAATAATAAGGGGAGGAAAAAACATGGAAACAAAAATTATTGGAGAAACATTACCAGCAGTTACTTGTAAACTAAAGAAAGGGGAATCAATTCTAACAGAAAATGGCGGAATGAGTTGGATGGACGTTGGAATTGAAATGAAAACAACCACAAATGGCGGAATTATGAAAGGAATAGGAAGAGCTTTTGCAGGAGAATCTCTTTTTATGAATGTATATACAGCACAAGAAGATGATGTGGAAATAGGATTTTCTTCTTGTTTTCCAGGACAAATCTTAGAGTATGATTTAAAAGAAGGCGAGACGATTGTTGCCCAAAAACGTGCTTTTCTTTGTTCTGAAAATACAGTAGATATTGCTATGCAATTTCGTAAAAAGTTAGGTGCTGGCTTTTTTGGAGGAGAAGGTTTTATTATGCAAAAAATAACAGGACCAGGAAAGGTATTTTTAGAAATCGATGGTTCTGTTGTGAAAAAGGAATTACAAGCTGGCGAAAAATTAAAAGTTGATAATGGATATGTGGCAGCTATGACTAAAGATGTAAAATTAAATATTGAAACGGTAAAAGGTATGAAAAATATTGTTTTTGGTGGAGAAGGTCTATTTTTGACAACATTAGAGGGACCAGGAACAGTATGGCTACAAACGATGCCAATTTCAAAGTTATCTAGTTTATTATATGTGGGAACAGCAAGATAAATATGGTGAGCCTTGGATTTTCTTAAAAAAATTGGGATAGGCATATAATCCAGTTAAAAAGTAATATAATGAAATAGTAGAAAATGACTTGAGAAGGAGAGAAAAGAGTATGAAAGTAATATTAGTTAATGGAAGTCCACATGAAAAGGGTTGTACCTATACAGCTTTAAAAGAGGTAGAAAATAGCTTGCATAAAAATGGCATAGAAACAGAGATTTTTTGGATAGGAAATAAACCAGTAGCTGGTTGTATCGGTTGCGGTAGTTGTCTTAAAACAGGAGAATGCTTTGTAAAGGACAAAGTGAATGAATTTTTAGCAAAAGTGCCAGAAACAGATGGTTTTATATTTGGGACACCAGTCCATTTTGCGGCAAGTTCTGGTATGTTATCTTCTTTTATGGGTCGAGCTTTTTATGGTAGAAGAAATCTATTTAGTAATAAACCAGCTTCAGCAATTGCAAGTTGTAGAAGAGGTGGGGCAACCGCTACCTTGGACGAGATTAACAAATATTTTGGGATTAGCAATATGCCAATTGTGTCTTCTCAATATTGGAATATGGTACATGGAAGTAAGCCTGAAGATGTAATAAAAGATGAAGAGGGCATGCAAACTATGAGAACTTTAGGTAATAATATGGCTTGGTTACTAAAGTGTATCGACGCAGGAAAGAGTGCAGGGCTTGAGTTACCGAAAAATGAACCAATTATAGCTACTAATTTTATAAGATGATTTTGGGGTACCAGTAACTGTGAGAGCGTTAAGCGAGCTCATAGATAAGAATACTTTTAGGTGCAGAGGGAAAAAATAATGTGCAAAAAGAAACGTCCCTATTGCACATAACAAAAACCAAAATCTGAAACTATTGACAAATAGAATAAAAATAGCGTATAATGAATATAATAAGACAGAATAACTTATTTACAGTTATGATAAAAGCGGTTTTACCATTCCAGTCAAAAATGGGCATATAAAGAGGTTTTACTATTCCAGTCAAAAATAGGCATATAAAGAAGGTTTTACCATTCCAGAAAAAAATGGATGTAAAAGAGGTGGTAGAGGGAACTTTGCCACCTAAATTTTTATATATGGAGCGAAAAATGAAAGAAAATAAGTTAAAATGGTATATAGCTGATAAGGAATATGTAAATTATCTAAGACAATTTGATGAAAAGGTTGAAAATATTGATTATAATACAAAATTAAAACCATATATAGGAATATTAATAACTATAAATGAGTTTAGTTATTATGTTCCAATATCTTCAGCAAAAGAGAAACACTATAAAATACGAGAAGGTATGGATTTTATAAAAATAATACAAGATGATAAGATAATAGGTGTATTAAATCTTAATAATATGATTCCAATATTAGATGAAAATGTTGAGGTATTAAAATATAAAGAGATAGAAAACTATAGAGATTTTGGTAGTGATAAGGAAAAAACATTATACATATCATTTTTAAGTTTTGAATTGAATTTGATTAACGATAAAATGGAAAAAATTAAGAAAAGTGCAATGAAACTATATAATGAAAAAATTAATAATCCTATATCCAATATATCTAAAAGATGCTGTAATTTTAAACTTTTAGAAGAAAAAGGTCAATTATATAACAAAAACAAAGATATAATATAAAAAATATTGAAAAGGAAAACGAAGAGATGAGAAATTTAAAAAAAATTGTAAATAAAATAATACTTACAGTCATGACGATATTTTTAATCATTACAATTTATGGACAAATGCAAGTACAAGCAACTGAGGAGAAAAGTTTAATTCAACAACAGTTGGAATATTATACAAGAAACATAGATGTTAATAATATATCAAAAGATGATGTTTTAAGGGTTTATGACGATATTAGTGAGGAATATACCAATGACGAAGTGGCTGACCTGATTAAAGAAAATGCAGAGGAAATAAAAAAACAAGGCATTAGTGAAGAGGTAATAACAACAGGTGCTAATTTTATAAAAACTACGGATCCAGAAAGTTTAAGAGATATTATTGAAAATGATATAGATGTAGAGGATATTAAGGAGAAAATAAATAAAGGGTATACAGCAAATCAAATCTTAACAAGTATCCTTCAAGAAACTCCTAATCAAAAAAAGGCTGAAATAGCAACAAAGTTATTATTATCGAATAAAATCGTAAAAATAGTTTTAGCAGTATTTGTAATTTGGTTTATTTATGGTACAATTCTTAGATGGCTAATCTATGCCAAGGCAGGAAAACATGGCTGGGTAGCAATCATACCTTTTTATAGACAAATTGTAATGTATCAGGTTTGTGGCTTATCACCATGGCTAATGCTGTTTTGGTTACTACCAATCATCGGTTGGTTCATAATGGCAATTATTGCTATTATGAAAAGGTTCTGCCTAGCAAATGAATTTGGAAAAGGTGGCTTTTTTGGGTTTGGTTTGTTATTACTACCACCAATTTTTCAAAGTGTATTGGCTTTTAATCCTCATATAGAAAAAATAAATGATTGAGATCATGTATTCTTGTCATAAAGAAAAAACTAGTATATAATGGAAAAAGAGAAAGAAAAAAGAAAGAGTGAAGAAAGGTGGATAAAAACGGAAAAATAGGAGTATTTGACTCTGGAATAGGAGGAGTCACGGTATTACGTGAAATTATACAAGTTTTACCAAAAGAAAATTACATGTATTACAGTGATTCCAAAAATAATCCATATGGAGATAAAACAGACCTAGAAATACAAAAAATATGTGACAACATTGTCCAAAAATTCATACAAAAAAATTGCAAAGCTATTGTAATAGCCTGTAATACAGCAAGTAGCAAAACAGCCAATTTGCTCCGAAAAAAATACCCTCAAATACCATTTATTGCGATAGAGCCAGCCTATAAAATGGTATATGATTATGCCTACGACAAGCCAACTTTAGTCATGGCAACCAAAGGAACGATTAATAGTGAAAAATTCAATTTGCTACTCCAAAAATATAATAATCATCAAACCTATTTATTGCCTTGTATTGGCTTAGCGGATCGAATCGAGCAAGGTGACAAGGAAGAAATTAAAAAATATTTAAAGGAACATTTAAATAGCTATCAAGGAAAAGTAGAAAATGTAGTGTTGGGATGTACGCATTATCCTTTAATTCAAAAAGAAATACAAGAAGTGTTAGGACAAGTCCAATTTTTTAATGGAGCACCTAATTTAGCAAAACATTTAAAAGATGTGTTAGAAGAAAGAGATTTGTTAAATCCGAGAGAAGGTAATGTGGAATTTGAAGATTCACAGGGGATTAAGAAAAAGAAAGAAAGATTTTTTGAAATATTAAAAGGGCATAATATTTTATAGTCTTAAAATTATTTAAATCCAAAGTGAAAAAGGGAGGTATCATGGAATGAAAAATAAAGGAGAAAGAGGAGCGGTTACTTTATTTGTTACGGTTATATGCGTATTTATTGTTATTATGCTTGTGACTTTTACGATGAGGATTGAGAATAAAAAACAAGCACAAAATAAAGAAATTAAACAGATTACAGAGAGCTATCAGGCAAATGAACAAGAAATGGAAGAAATCTATTCTAGGATTGTGAATGAATAAAAATAAGGAAATTTGGATAAAATGCATATAAAATAAGGAAAAGGAGAATGAAAAATGGAAAACATAGAAAAAGATTTAAATATTTTCTTATCTAATTTAAATGTATTTTTTCGCAAATTACAGAATTATCACTGGAATATTATAGGAAAGGATTTTTTCGTTATTCATGCTAAGCTAGAAGAATATTATGATAAAATAAACGAACAAATTGATGAGATAGCAGAACACATTTTAATGCTTCATGGACAACCACTAGGAACCATGAAAGATTATCTACAAAATACTGCTATCCAAGAAGCAAAAAATGAAAAGGTAAAAGATCAAGAGGTTTTTGAAACGATTATTAAGGACTATGGAGTGCTACTTGAAAATGTGACAAATATTAAAAAACAGGCAGATGAACAAGCAGATTATCTTACTTCAAGTTTGATGGATTCTTATATTTTGGATTATACGAAAATATTGTGGATGCTAAGTCAAATGATGCAAGCTTAAATGGTTAAATAAAAAAGTGGATAAATGTCAATAGTTGGGGTGGAAAACTTTGAAAGTTTTCTGCCTCGCTTTTTTGATGTTAACGTTACTGTTCACAAAGAATTCACAAAAAAATTAGCAGATAGTATTGACAAGTGCTAAAAATGGGTATAATATATAAAAAGTTAGCAATCGAAACAAAAGAGTGCTAAAAGAGGTGAAAAAGTTGTTAGATGAAAGAAAAAAGAAAGTCTTACAAGCCATCGTAGAAGAATACATCAACACAGCAGAGCCAGTAAGCTCAAATGCTCTAACACAAAGTCATGGCTTAGAATGCAGTAGTGCTACGATTAGAAATGAAATGTCAGAATTAGAAAAAAGTGGATTTTTAGATAAAACCCATACCTCAAGTGGAAGAATACCATCAGCTAAAGGGTATCGATACTATGTAGATGAACTTTTAAATGACAACGATATTAGTTTAGAAGAAGTCAAATATATCAGTTCAAAATTAGAAACAAAAGTAAATGAAATCGAAGACTTAACAAAAATAACAGCTAACACCATATCAGAAGTGACGCATTACACAACGGTTTCCATAGGACCAAAAGCGACTACACAATTAATCGAAGAAATCAAATTTGTCTTATTAGGAACGAGAATGATGATGGCAGTCATTTTAACAGATTCAGGATTGGTTAAAGAAACGATTATCAAATTTGATGAAGACATTAACGAAAAACAAGTGGAAACGATGAATTACATGTTTAACAATAAATTAAAAAATCAACCAATCGAAACCATTGATCGACCACTAGAAGAATATTTATACGACGAAATGACATATAGTGTCAATGTAATCAAACCAATCATTGAGCAGATTAAAAAAGTTTTAGAAGAAGATAATAAAATTTATTTAGAAGGAACGAATAAATCCTTTGATTTGCCAGAGTTTAATAGCTTAGAAGTAGCGAAAAATTTTGTCAATATATTAGACACCAAAGAACTAGTGGCAGATATGCTAAATTCAGGTTTTGCAGAAGACATTAATGTTTATATTGGAGAAGAAAATGAAAAGCAAGAACTAAAAGATTTCAGTGTCGTTACTTTTAAACATAAAGTAAATGGAAAAGATATTGGAACTATTGGAATTATAGGACCTAAAAGAATGGATTATTCAAAGGTTATTTCTGTTATGAAATATATTAATAAAAAATTAAATGGAGATCAATAGCTAAAGTTGTTATTTGATACAGAATGGATTATATTTTAAGAAGGGAAAGGGGAAAGACATATGGAAAACGAAACAAATCATGAGGAAGAATTAGAAAACCAGGTAGCAAGTACTGAAACAGAAGAACCAAAAGATATGGTACCAAAACAAGATTATGACGAGCTAGATGATCGATATAAAAGAATATTAGCAGAGTTTGAAAACTTCAAAAAAAGAAGTGGAAAGGAAAGAGAAGGTTTATATAATTCCATTCTTTCTGATGTAGTAGAAGGTATCCTTCCTGTTTTAGATAATTTGGAAAATGCGATGAAAGTGGAAACACAAGATGAAGAATATAAAAAAGGAATCGAACTTGTGATAAAGCAATTTCAAGAGTTTCTTACTTCTAAAGGGGTAGAGGAAATAAAGGCTATTGGAGAGACTTTCGACCCAGAACTTCATGAGGCAGTAAGTAGTATTCAAGATGAAAGTTTAGGCGAAAAAGAGATTGCACAAGAGTATAGAAAGGGCTATAAGATAGGAAATAGAGTGATTAGACATTCAATGGTAGTCGTAGCAAATTAAACGAATTATAAGAAGCATCTTACTTCTAATTCGTTTAGTGAAAAATAATTGCTAAGAATTGAGGCGAAAAAATGAACAAAGAAATTGAAAGAAAATTTGCTGTAAAATATCTACCAGAAGACATAAAGATTGAAAAAGTAGAAGAAATCGAACAAGCTTATTTGTATGAAGATGCGAATACCAATATAAGAATCCGAAAAATGCAGCTCAATAGCACAATTGAGTATATCTATACAGTCAAAACAAGAGGTGATACACAAAGTAACAATCATGGTATTAGCACTAAATATGAAATAGAAAGTAAAATGACAAAAGAATATTACGAAACATTATTGGCAAAAAAGATCAGTAATAAAATTGAGAAAACAAGAATTGTTGTGCCAATTCAAAATCATCTTAAAGTGGAAATCGATGTTTATTATGATTATTTACAAGGCTTTTTAACAGCAGAAGTAGAATTTCCAAATGAAGAACAGGCAACTCAATTTGAAAAACCAGATTGGCTAGGAGAAGAAATTGGATATCAAGAATTATCGAATCGAAAATTAGCCCATATGAACGAAAAGCAATTTAAAAGTAAAGTTTCAGAAGAAATGCTTAAACAGAATAAAGAAATCATAGAAAAACTAGAAAAACTGATATAATATTGTTATTAATTTTAAAGTGGTGATTTTAGGGATGGAGCAAAAAATCATCACGAAAAATAAATAGAATAAATATAAGGATGATTTTTTCCTCCGTCCCCAAAATCATCCAAAGCAAAGGGAGGAATTTTAAAATGGGAAAAATTATAGGAATTGACCTAGGAACTACCAATTCATGTGTAGCAGTAATGGAAGGTGGAGAACCAGTTGTTATTCCAAACTCAGAAGGAAGTAGAACAACACCATCAGTCGTTGCATTTTCTCAAAATGGAGAAAGATTAGTAGGACAAATTGCAAAACGTCAAGCTGTTACCAATCCAGATAACACAGTTATCTCAATCAAAAGAAAAATGGGAACCAACGAAAAAGTTAATATAGAAGGTGATCAATTCTCACCACAAGAAATTTCAGCTATGATCTTACAAAAATTAAAAGCAGATGCAGAAAATTATTTAGGACAAAAAGTAACACAAGCTGTTATTACAGTACCAGCTTATTTTAGTGATAGCCAAAGACAAGCAACCAAAGATGCAGGTAAAATAGCAGGACTTGAAGTTTTAAGAATTATCAATGAGCCAACAGCAGCATCCTTAGCTTATGGAATGGATAAAGAGCAAGATCAAAAAATCATGATTTATGACTTAGGTGGAGGAACTTTCGATGTTTCTATCCTAGATATTGGTGATGGTGTATTTGAAGTTTTAGCAACCAATGGTAATACAAAATTGGGTGGAGATGACTTTGATGAGGCAATTATCAATTATTTAGTAGATGAATTTAAAAAGTCAAATGGAATTGATTTAAAAGCTGATAAAATGGCAATGCAAAGATTAAAAGAAGCAGCAGAAAAAGCAAAAATTGAATTATCTGGTGTACAACAAACACAAATCAATTTACCATTTATTACAGCAGATTCAACAGGTCCAAAACATTTAGACATTAATTTGACAAGAGCTAAATTTGAAGAATTAATTCATGATCTAGTAGAAGCAACGAGTGGACCAGTTAACCAAGCTTTAAAAGATGCAGGTCTAACACCAAATGATATTCATAAAGTATTATTAGTAGGTGGATCTACAAGAGTTCCAGCTGTACAAGAAGCGGTAAAAAGAATTACAGGAAAAGATGCGGATAAAGGAATCAACCCAGATGAATGTGTTGCCATTGGAGCAGCAATTCAAGGTGGTGTATTATCAGGAGATGTAAAAGATTTAGTACTATTAGATGTAACACCATTATCTTTAGGAATCGAAACATATGGTGGGGTATTCACGAAATTAATTGAAAGAAATACAACCATACCAACTAAAAAATCACAAATCTTCTCAACTGCAGCAGATGGTCAAACATCAGTAGAAGTTCATGTACTACAAGGGGAAAGAGAAATGGCTGCCTATAATAAAACATTAGGAAGATTCCAATTAACAGGAATCCCAGCAGCACCAAGAGGAGTGCCACAAATCGAAGTAACCTTTGATATTGATGCTAACGGAATTGTTCATGTATCAGCAAAAGATATGGCAACAGGAAACAGTCAAGATGTATCTATCACAGCTTCTACCAACTTAACCGATGAAGACATTGATAAAGCAGTTAAAGATGCAGAAGCTCATGCAGAAGAAGATAAGAAGAAAAAAGAAGAAATCGAAGTGAAAAATAATGCAGAAAGCTTGATCTATAACAGCGAAAAGACATTGACAGATTTAGGAGACAAAATCAGCGGAGAAGAAAAAGCTAAAGTAGAAACTGAAATAGAAAATACCAAAAAAGCTGTTGAAACAAACGACACAGAAAAAATCAAAGAAGCAACTGAAAAGTTAACAAAAGTATTTTATGAGATGTCAGAAAAACTATACAAAGCAGCAAATCCTAATGGTGCAACAGGAGCTGAAGGGGCAGATGCAAGCCAAGCAACTGGTGCAGAAGATGCGAATAAGGATGAAACTGTTTATGATGCAGATTATAAGGTAGAAGACGACGACAACAAATAAAATCGAATAAATTGCCATTAGGGACGGACCTTTTTGGCAATTTTGATAATTTATAATTAATTACAGATTTTTAATGATAAGAAATAAAAGGCTATTCTTTATTTTACTTTTTATGATTAAAAATCAAAATGAAATGCAAAGCTAGAAAAAATTGCCAAAAAGGTCCGTCCCTAATGGCAATTTAGGAGGAAAAAGAATGGCTACAAAAAGAGATTATTATGAAGTATTAGGTGTCAATAAAAACGCAACAGATGATGAATTAAAAAAAGCGTATCGTAAATTAGCAAAAAAATATCACCCAGATGCCAATCCAGACGATAAAGCGGGAGCAGAAGCAAAGTTCAAAGAAGTTAACGAAGCTTATGAGAATTTATCGGATCCACAAAAAAGAAAAATGTATGATCAATTTGGAACGACTGATCCACAAGGATTCGGTGGGGCAGGTGGACCGTTTGGCGGTCAAGGTGGATATTATTCTTATAGTAGTTCTGATTTTGGTGACTTTGGCGATTTAGGCGATATTTTCTCATCTTTCTTTGGTGGTGGATTTGGAGGCAGAAATTCATCTACAAGAAGGCAATCAGGTCCTAGAAAAGGTGCAGATTTGAATTTAAATATGGATATTACTTTTGAACAAGCATTTTTAGGAGTTGAAAAAGAAATAATTATTACGAGAAATGACACCTGTGACACTTGTCATGGAAGTGGAGCAAAACCAGGTACATCTAAAACAACCTGTACAATATGTAATGGAACAGGTCAGGTGACACAAGTACAAAATACCATTTTAGGACAAATGCAAACAAGAAGGACCTGTAGTGCCTGTCATGGAACAGGAGAAATTATTAAAGAACCATGTGAAACTTGCCATGGAAAAGGAACGGTAAGAAAACAACCTAAAATTAAGGTAAAAATACCAGCTGGGATTGACGATAATCAAACCGTTGTCCTAAGAGGAGAAGGAGAACCAGGGGAAAAAGATGGACCAAAAGGAGATTTATATATCACAGTTAGGATAAAAAGACATGCCATTTATACAAGAAAGGGGAACAATGTCTTGTGTGAAGTGCCAATTACCATTACACAAGCAACTTTAGGGGCTGAATTAGAAATCCCAATGGTAGATGGAACGAAAGAAAAGTATAAAATTCCAGATGGTACACAAACTGGTAGTAAATTTACAATTAGAAATAAAGGTTTCAAATCTGTAAACTCAAGCAATGTAGGAGATTTTGTGTTTACGGTAACAGTTCAAACACCAAAGAGATTGACCAAAGAACAAAGAGAATTATTAATGCAATTGGCTAAAACCATGAATGAACAACCACCTATTAAAAAACGTGGGTTGTTTGGATAAAATGATTTTGGGGACGGAGGAAAAAATCATGATTATTTACTTTATCATAAAAAGATAAAATAATGTTAATCATGATTTTTTCCTCCGTCCCCAAAATCATTTCTTATAAAAATATTAATATTTACGAGTAATCTTTTTTTTTTATAAAAACTATGATAAAATAGCAAAAAGAAAACAGAAATAAGAGGGATCACATGAAAGTAAAAATAATAAAGATAGCCATACGGCATGTTTCTTATTGTACTAGTAGTTTTATTATTAGTCATAGCTTATTACATGATTATGGATATACAAACCAAAGTGCCTAAAGAAGTAAAAAACACTTGTCAAATACAAACAGAACAATTTATGGGAAGAAACATATTCATTGTAACACCAAAAGACAAAGAAAAATCTAACCTCAAAATATTATATTTCCATGGAGGATCTTATGTAGCAGAAGCAACAGAGCAACACTGGGAATTCATCGAGAAAATCGTGCAAGACACAGGAGCAACAGTCATTCTTCCAGACTATCCTTTAACGCCAAAATACAACTATCAAGACGTATTCAAAATGGTAGTTCCACTCTATAAAGAAATCATAGATAGAATAGATCCCAATCATTTTGTCTTAATGGGAGACTCAGCGGGAGCGGGGCTAGGATTAGCTTTAGAAGAAAGAATAGGAGAGGACAACTTAGCAATGCCAGCTAAAACCATTTTAATCTCACCATGGTTGGACGTTAGATTAACCAACCCCCAAATAGACGAAGTTCAAAAAAAAGATAAACAACTAAACAAGGAAACGCTAAAATTAGCGGGAATCGCCTATGCGGGAGAAGATGGTATCAATAGCTATTTAGTAAATCCTATAGAAGGAGACTTATCCAACTTAAAAAACATAACCATATTAACAGGAACCTATGACATTTTAAATCCAGACGTACACTTACTAAAAGAAAAAGCAGAAGAAATAGGTATAGGGAACCAAATTGATGTCAAAGAATATGAGCAAGCTAGTCACATATGGATCATAGAAAAAAATAGTAGTCAAGAACTGATACAACAAGGGTATCAGGAAATTTTAGATACTTTGCTGGCGACTTTTGGCGACTTTGGGACAGGCACAAACTAGCCAAGTGGCCATTTTGTGCCTGTCCCAAAGTCGCCAAGTCGCCAAAAGGGGAAGGAATTGGAATGAGGAATAATAGGAAAGAGAATCGATTGTATTGGAGAAGGCTGGATAATTCAGCGAAGATTTTTCCCATGTCTACGGGAAAGAGATATAGTACAGTGTTTCGATTGTCAGCGGTTTTGAAAGAGTGTGTGGATCCAAAGATATTGGAAGAGGCAGTGAAGCAAGCTTTAGAGAAATATAAGTCTTTTAAGGTAAGGATGAAGTTCGGTTTTTTTTGGTATTATTTGGAGCATAATACGAAGGATCCTATGATTGAGGAGGAACAGGATTATCCTTGTAAATATATAGATGGCAGACGTAATAATAATTATCTGTTTAAGGTTACTTATTTTAAAAATAAAGTGAATATTGATATTTTTCATTCGCTGACAGATGGAAATAGTGGTACGATTTTTTTTAAGGAGATTATTTATACGTATTTGGAGTTGATGCATCCAGAGGTGCTAAATGAAGAGGAAAGAACGGTTAGGAAGTTAGAGGATTATAATACAGAAGATAGTTATATGAAAAATTATGATAAAAAGGCGAAGTCAAATGCTTCTGGTAAAAAGGCGTATGTGTTGAAAGGACAAAAAATAAAGTTAGGGGCAATTAGTGCTATGCATCAAATTATGGATTTAGAGGCTTTAAAACAAGAGAGCAAAAAGCAAGGGGCGACGATTACGCAATATTTGACAGCGGTTTTGATGTACAGCATTTATGAAGAGAATTATAGAAAAGCGAAAGGGAAGAAACCGATTAAAATATGTATTCCTGTAAATTTGAAAAAGTATTTTCCGTCTAAGACGATGTCAAATTTCTTTTCTTATATTACGGTGGAAGGAGCAATGAATAGGGAAAGTTTAGATACGTTTGACAAGATTTTAGATTTTGTTAAAAGGGATTTTAGCAAAAGATTAACAGAGGAAGAGATTGTAAAAACAATGTCGACTAATGTGAAGATAGGTAATAATCCGTTGATTCGAGCTGTTCCTTTACTTATAAAAAAGGCATTGGTTCGATTAAGCTATATAGAAATTAGAAAATATACAACAATGACTTTTTCTAATATAGGAAGGATTGGTATTATTGGAAAGTACAAGGATTATATTGATTATTTTTTAATGTTGATTGCACCTGAGCCAGTTGAGAAAATTAAGTGTTCGAGTTGTACTTTTGAAAATAAAATGGTATTTACTTTTACGTCAATTTTACAGGACAATCGTATTGAGAAAAGGTTTTATGAATTTCTACAAGATAAAGGGATTCAAATAGAGTTAGAAAGTAATGGTGTTTTAGATGATATATCCGGAGAAAATAAAAGCGAAGAAAAGTGACAGAATTGTAAAAATATTAATTAGTATATCGATAGGAATAGCAGTCATTTTAGTATTAATTAATAAATTGACAACACCGAATATTCCATGGGCAGCTCTAGTCAATGCAGGAATTTTATACACATGGGTTGTTGTTATGTATTCTATCAAGAAAAATATTAATATAGCAGGTCATGTGCTCTTACAAATGATAGCTCTTTCGCTATTAACGTTTTATATTGATTATAAGTTAGGAATGAAAGGCTGGTCAATTAATATTTCTATTCCTATTATGATCATGATTGCTAATATGACGATGCTTGTGTTGACCATTGTTAGCTATAAGAAATATATTAAGTATGTTATTGACCAATTAATGATTGTATTTTTTAGCATGTTGCCTATTGTTTTTGTGACAGAACATATGGTACAGGATAAGACTTTGAGTGTGATTGCAAGTGGGATTTCTGTTTTGAATTTTGTTATTTGTTTGATACTGTGTGCCAAGGATATGAAAGAGGAAATTGTTAGAAAATTTCATATGTGAAGTAAAGTTTTTCCTGATATTATTGCTTCTAATTATATAAAGGTATATAATTAAGAAAAAAAGGAGGAAGTCAATGTCTAATCTAATGGAAAAAAGTCTTATCATCAAAAAAGAAACCATATATGATAAAATTAGAAATAGTATTTTTGTTTTAATTTACCGAAAAGACTATGAAATGATACAAAGATTAGAGCATTTGCTTCGACCTAAGAGACCACATTCAAGTAGTAAAATTATTATTCCAAAAGAAATGGAAAATAAAAAATTTTGAAATATGAGGAAATTAGCAATAATTTTGTTACTAGTCAGCCTTATTATTTGTTTTCTCACTAAAAAATGTAGGAGTAGGCTGACCAGTAACATAATTTTTATAAAAAAGTAAAAATACGCTAAAAAGGATTGAATTAATCTACATAATGTGCTATACTTTTTAAGAACCGAAGTATAGCAACTGTGCATTTTTTTGCACAAAGGGAGGTAATAGTGATGAACAGTAAAAAAATTAGAATTGCAATTTGTGGTTACGGGAACCTTGGAAGAGGCGTTGAAAAAGCAATTGCAAAAAACCAAGACATGGAACTAGTAGCTATTTTTACAAGGAGAAGTCCTGAAGAAATAGCAGAGCAAACATCTACTAAGGTTGTATCAATCGAGGAAGCAAGCAACTATGTAAATGATGTAGATGTTGTGGTAATGTGTGGAGGGTCAGCAACAGATTTACCGAAACAAGTACCAGAATTTGCGAAGCTGTTTTGTACAGTAGACAGTTTTGATACTCACAAAAAGATACCAGAGTATCTGGCAACTGTCAATGAGAAAGCAAACGAAGGCGGAAATGTTTCCACTATCTCAGTAGGTTGGGATCCGGGATTATTTTCTAATAATCGAGTTTATATGGAAGCCATTCTTTCTGGAACAAAAGCATATACGTTTTGGGGTGAAGGCGTAAGCCAAGGTCATTCTGATGCTATTCGCAGAATAAATGGAGTAAAGGATGCAAGGCAATACACCATTCCGATTCCAGAGGCAGTGGAAAGTGTAAGAAAAGGAGAAAATCTTGATTTATCAGATGGTGAGAAGCACAGAAGAGTATGTTATGTAGTGGCAGAAGAAGGGGCAGATCAAGCGAGAATTCGAGAAGAAATTGTTCAAATGCCGAATTATTTTGAGCCATATGATACGACCGTTTACTTTATCGAAGAGGAAGAATTAAAGGCAAATCACAGTGGCTTGCCACATGGCGGTTTTGTCGTATGCACGGGAGAAACCAGTTCTAGTGTTAAGCAGAGAATGGAGTTTAAGTTAGATCTTGATTCCAATCCAGAGTTTACAGGGGCTGTGTTAGTAGCATATGCAAGGGCAACTTACAGAATGAAGGAAGAAGGACAGACTGGTGCAAGAACAGTATTAGATGTTCCGCCAATTTTGTTACACCCTGCTTCAAGGGAAGAAGTGATCAAAAAACTTCTTTAAAGTTTCCAAAACTAAGCAAAGCAAATAAGGTATACAAAAGGGGGCGACCAATGGTCGTCCTCTTTATATGCAGTGGCATCAATGTAAGGTAGGTTTAGACAAGTTGTCCCTAATCCATTTGGCATAAATTCCTCGGCTACCTTG
>CANONT010000025.1 GCA_947567695.1 uncultured Clostridium sp. | reverse complement strand
GGTTCCTAAGGCTAGCATGCCCCATGTGCGAAAAGAAACGTCCCCATTGCACATTGGTATAAATTTTCTAAATTTGGAAATACTTTTCTTAGGTGGTGATCATATGACAAGTAAAGAGCTTTTATACGTTGAAGATGCTTTAGGACATGAAAATTTCATGAAAACCTGTAGCAAAAACACTTCATCGCAATTACAAGATGCTACTCTTTCTGCTTATATAGGAGAATTAGAGCAAAAACATACTGAAATATTCAACAAATTTTTAAACTTATTATAAGGAGGTAACCGATGGAAGACAAAGATTTAATGGAAAAAGAATTATTAATCATCAAAGGGGTATGTGACTTATATCTTCATGGAACAATTGAATCTTCTACTGCTGAGGTTCATTGTGCTTTTAAAGAAGCCTTAAACGAATCTTTAGATATTCAAAATAAAATTTACAATCTAATGGCTGAAAGAGGTTGGTACAAAATGGAAAGCGCAGAACAAACTAAAATTGATAGTGCTAAACAAAAATACAGTGCGAATAATTAAGGAATTGAAAAGAGAGGAAAAATAAACTATTCCTCTCTTTTCATTCATACTATAAACTTTTGATAATGTTCTTACTACCCAAATAAGTCGCCAAGAAATAAGCCCCATAAATCGCACCAATCACAACAACTGTTGCTACAATTGAAGGTAATAAATCCTCTCTACTTGCTAGACCAGCCATCATAGACAACACAAACTGAATCCCAAAAACAGAATGCACAATTGCTAAAATCAGTGGCATGGCGAAAAATATACCAATTTGGCGGAACAATGCCCTGTTTATCATGTTTTCATCACACCCAATTTTCCTTAAAATAATATATCTTTGTCTATGATCGGAACTTTCGGTTAGTTGTTTTAAGGCTAAAATAGCCGAACTTGCAATTAAGAAAATGACCCCTAAGTAAATGGCAATAAAAGTTACAATAGTAGCCAATCCTACACTAGATTCCATAATTGATATTTTGGTCATACCATCAATGGTAATGCCTTGATCTTCCAATTTTTGTATAAAACTAGAAGCGTTTCGATTGGTAAACAATTCTTCTATTTTTTCTTTTTCTTCATCTGTTGTCGCTTTATAATTAGCAGCTAAAAAATATTTTTCCTTATTTTCTTCAGTTAGTGGACAATCATCTGGTACTAGAATAATTCCTGTATTAATATGACTGGTTGACATGACGATAAATCCTTCTTGACATGTTTGATATTTTGCTTGATATTTTTTTCCTGCAATGGTAAGTGTATTTTTCTTTTCCAATGCCTGATTTCTTAATTCTGCTATTTTGTCAAAATTACAAAGCATAATATATTCATCATTTTTTAATTCGTATTGTTGAATGCCATAAAGTTTAGCAATTTTATTATAATCTGATATTTTTACAATTTCTTCTACTGTATCATAAGCAAGCATCGAATATTGTGCTTTTACTTTTTCAAATGAATCTCCAAAAAAAGTTTTCAAATCTAAATTATTACTTGTATAAATTGGTATTTCTATCACATCTTTTAATATATCGTTACTCATTCCGCTATTTTTCAAGCTTTCTTGTATGGTTATTTTGGAATCTTCCCTTGCTTCTTTGGTATAAGTAACTTCTTTTCCATAACGATTCATACTTTTTTCTGGCAAATTGGCTGTTTTATATAAGTTAATGTCAACTGGTGTCATCTCTTTTAAGTCTTTTTGCATGGTATTTCTTAATGACAAACTAGAAGATAAAATAGAAATCGTCATAAATAGCATTAAACAAATCACACTCATACTAACTACCATGGTATTAATTTTATTGTTAATTTGTCTTAATACAAACATATTGGTATCTTTTAAATAGACTTTTTTCATGGATTTTACTAAATTTAAAATAAATCCAGATAAAGACCAAAAGATTAAAATAGTAGAGACAGTTCCCATAATGATAACTGGTACTATCTTATCTGCTGTATTCATTGTTTGCACGCCAGCTGTTACTTTCCAATAGGCATAGCCTAATATACTACTTGCCAAAATAAAGATAATAACACATAAAAATGGATTTTTAATTTTTACTTTTTCATTTTTCTTTAAGGCTGTTAATAAATTAATCAGTTTATATCTTGAAATGGTAATCGTATTAAAAATAGCTACTGCTATATACATGATAGCGAAATACACACAAGTTTTAATACACGCATTTCCGAGAAAATACAAAAGTAAATTCACTCATATCTGCTTCAAATAGTTTAGAAACTAGAACTGACATCAATTGAGAGGCAAATACTCCTATCACAATTCCTACACCTAACGAGATGATTCCAATTAATATGGTTTCAATTAATATAATTTTAGATATTTGTGTTTTGCCCATTCCTAAAGTCATATAAATACCAAATTCTTTTTTTCTTCGATTAATTAAAAAATTGTTGGCATATACAATTAGTAATCCTAGAATTACAGCTACAAATACAGATACCATACCTAACAGGTTAATCATTAGTTTAATGATTTCTTTGGAAGATTGTGATACATTTAGCATGGCTTCTTGACTGTCTAAGGAATTGAACATATAGAAAATGGCGACTCCTAATACTAGTGTTAAGAAATAAATAGCATAGTCTTTGAAGCTTTTTTTCATATTTTCAAAAGATAATTTAAATAACATCGTTCAAATCACCTCCAAGAAGTGTTTGTACCTCGATTATTTTTTCAAAGAATTGTTTTCTGGTATCATTTCCTTTTACTAATTCATTAAAGATTTTTCCGTCTTTGATAAATAGAATACGATTGGCATAAGAAGCGGTAAAAGCATCATGGGTAACCATTAGAATAGTTGCTTTCATTTTTTGATTTAAATATTCAAAATTTTCTAGTAATTGTCTGGCTGATTTAGAATCTAAGGCTCCTGTTGGTTCATCCGCTAAAACTAATTTTGGATTAGTAATAATGGCTCTAGCTGACGCAATTCTTTGTTTTTGCCCTCCTGATACTTGATAAGGATATTTGGCAAGAATTTCTCTAATTCCTAACTTTTCTGCTATTTCTTTCACTCTTCTGTCAATTTCTCTCGTATTTACTTTTTGGATTGTTAGGGCTAATGCTATATTTTCATAAGCTGTTAAAGTATCTAATAGGTTGAAGTCTTGAAAAATAAATCCTAATTCTTCTCTTCTAAATTTGTTCAGTTGATTTCCTTTTAGTCTAGTAATGTCTTGCCCATGGATGATAATGTGTCCTGCTGTTACTTTGTCTATGGTTGAAATACAGTTTAAAAGTGTGGTTTTTCCGCTTCCTGATGCTCCCATAATTCCAACAAATTCTCCTTTGTCTACTTCAAAGCTGATATTGTCGATTGCTTTGCTTAAGTTTGTTTTGCTTCCATAGTATTTTTCGATATTTTTGACTTCTAAGATTTTTTCCATCTGATAAAATCTCCTTTCTTGTTTTACATTAGTTTTTCCTCTTGAAATTTATCTATTTTTTGTATAGTTTTAGTATAAATCATTTTTCTTTTAGGTGACATCGATTTGCCTTACAAAAACCTTACAGTTTTGTAAGATACAAATGTGCCCTCCAAATAACTTCATATTTGAAGGACACATTTATGATACACAATAACAACACCAATATATTTCCACACAGTTTTACACAATTCCGTAATCTTTTTGGCTGTTTCATCTAATTCCTTTGGATAATAGAATTCCTCATTGAATTTTTTCTCCACAATTTCAAAGAAAACTTCTTGCCGTTGTTTTAGATCTGTGAACACAATTTGCGTCATAGAACCACCCTTATCGCACCACTTTTCTGAACTAATAAAAATTAACCGTGGATCATTACTTATGGTAAGTTTCCATATGCGTTTATTGGGGCTCCATTCTAACTCGGCTTTTTGTTTTTGGTACTCCCACTCACCTATGTCAACCTCCCAAGTTTTTTCTCCATTCTTCATGTTGTTTTCCCTCCTTTAAGTTGTGACTTTCTTAAAATTATAGATTGAAAGAAAGTAGTGGTTATTAGCCACTTTAAAAATGTTGATTACTACATTGGGATTATAACAAATTTCATATAAAAAATCATTGCCTTTTACAAAATTAGCAAAAAAGAATAGAACTATTGCTATTTTCTTACATACAATATTTTTTATAACTTTGCTTTCATTGCATTTTTGTTTTCAAAAAATCCAAAATCACGATACAACTTTCTTGCAATTGGATTGGATGAGCCTAGTTCAGCAACTGTTATATCTTGGTCTTTCATAAAACTGATACATTTTTTCATTAATTCTCTTTGTATTCCTTTATTTCTATGTTCTCCTTTTGTATATACATTAGAAATATATCCGATTCTTCCAGATAAATTTGTATATAATGGCAAATATTCTATCACTTGTACAGCACAAGTTGCTATGATACGATTATTGTTTTCCTCTACAAAACAGAAATAATCCTTATTTAAATGTTTACTAAAGTATGCTTCAGCCTTGTTTTGTAATTCTCTATCATCACAATGATAATCTTCTTTTCCCTCTGCCTTTTGATGCTCTACTCTTAAAATAGATAATTTTTCTATATCTTGTCTATTAGCTTGTCTTATCATTACAATTTCTCCTTAACTTTTTAATAAAATCAGCAATTTTATTTGCCTTTCCCTACTTATTTTTCTAAAGTCGTGTAACTCCCTTGTGGAAAAACCAATCTTACCTCAGTACCTTCATTTTGAATCGAATTCAATTCAATGGCAATACCAAGCTTATCACATAGCTTTTTACACAAATACAAACCGATCCCAGTTGACTTTTTATAAGATAATCTTCCATTTGTACCTGTAAAACCTTTTTCAAAAACTCTGGTAATTTCTCCTTTTGGAATGCCAATTCCGTGATCCTTCACATATAAAATCACATTTTCTTTACCCAATTTTGTATAAATTTCAATTTCTGAATGGCTATTTTGTTTTTGATATTTCACACTATTTTGTATCAGTTGATTTAAAATAAAACCAATCCATTTGCTATCTGTATTAACCGTAACATCTAAATCATGCATATTCATGCTTATTTTTTGTTGAATGAGTATATTTTTATTTTTTCTAATACATTCATTTACCATTTCCTTTACCTTACTTTTTTTAATGTAATAATCCTTTTCAACTGTATTACTTCTTGCATAAAAAAGAGCTTGTTCGGTATAATCTTCTATTTTATCCAATTCCTCATCTATGCTTTTGGTGATCGGATTTTTGTTATTTTCAACCACCATTTTACTGGTTGCAATTGGTATTTTTATTTCATGAATCCATAATTCAATATATTCCTTATAATCTTCTTGTAAATATTTATATAGATTTACCTTTTCTAGCATAGCTTTATTTGTCTGTTCTAGCACTTCTTTTAACAATTTGCCTTCCATAAAATTAGGTATTTTAATTAATTCGTGAATTAAATATTTTTCATCTAATTCATTTAAAGTATGGAACAGATTTTGATAAAATTTCCTTTTAACAATATATTCAATGGTAATCCCAATCCAATAGCATAACAACAAAATGACTGGAATATAGAGTTTGATAAAATTCCCAATGGGATAAATCCATAAAAATATTTCGATTGTGGTCACAGCAAATAATAAGAAACTGATTGTGACTAATTTGTCTTTTAAAAAATCTAGAAATCGCATTTTTAATTCCTTTCTTATTTTATTACAATAAAATATATCCTTGTCCTCTTCGTGTTTGTAGCAATTCTTTTAGCTCTAATTCTTCTAATTTATTCCTTAACCTGGTAACATTAACGGTCAAGGTGTTATCGTCTATAAAATTCTCGCTATCCCATAAGCATTCCATAATTTCTTCTCTTGATACAATTCTCTCTCGATTTTGTACTAGATATTTCAAAATTCTAAATTCATTTTTAGTTAATTCGATTTCTTGACCATCTTTTTCAATTGTACTTTTATCTGTATTTAGCACAAACTCTTTGCCATCTATTTTGTCTTGACAATGGTTCCCTATATTGGTTCTTCTTAACAACGATGCTATTTTTGCCAATAAAATTTGAATATTAAATGGCTTAGTAATGTAGTGGTCTGCTCCATAGTTTAAACTCAATAATTCATCGATTTCATTGTTTCTACTCGTTACAATTATAATTGGCAAATTAGATTGTTTTCTAATTTCTTTGCATATGTATTCTCCATCTGCATTGGGTAAATTAACATCTAATAATAATAAATTAGGGTTTATTTTTAATATATCTTGTATCGTATTGTCAAATTTTTTTAATACCTCTACTTGATATCCATTATTGCTTAAAAATGTTTCTAATTCATTTCGCAATTTTTCGTCATCTTCTACAATTAAGATTTTTTGCATTTTAAATCCATTCCTTTCTCAAGGCTCAAATTTGGTTGAAAAATTTCCAATTAGATTTCTTTCTAGTTTATGGTATTATCATAACATTAAACTACTAGGAATAGCAAGTAATCTTCAAATACAGATGTCTCTTCTGACTGGATCTGCTATGGCTTTCAACGTTTCTGATATTCCCATTTGTATCACTTTCTTTTTAGATATTTAGAAATATTTCTAAATATCTGTACTATGCTTTGTTATAGCTGTTGTTTAAGTTTCTGTTCAAATCAATTAATTTTTTATTAATTGATTCACACGTTTTTAGTCTGAACAGTAATTTGTTTAGGATTTTTCTTTTTGATTTTACATATTTTATTATTCCTATATACTAGTTAGCTTGCCATCATTTGCTTTTTTATTTTTGCTAACCTACTTTTATCAATATTAACAACTCTTAAAATCGTGTTTTCATCTATGTTATTTCTTATCATATTGACAATAATATTATTTTTTTCTTCTTTAATTTCAGCCTCTTGCTTTTTTACTTTTTTCTCTCGTTCCTTTACTTTCAACTCTTGTTCTTTTACTTTTGACTCCTGCTCCTTTACTTTTTCTTCCATTTCAAATACTTCATCAATCTTTTTACCTAATATCTCTGCAAACATACTATCTCCTCCCTTTTCTTGGTTTATTTGTAACTCTTGAATAAACTCATTATACTTTTTATCACTTAGATTATTTTTATAAACATATTTTATCATCCTCTGCAAAAGTTCTTTCTGTCTATCTTCCAACTGTTTTTCCATAATTAACTCTAAATATTCTTGTAGTTCTTCATAATTCTTTGCTTTTTCTAACAACATCACTTTTGTCAAAAAACCTTCTTGATCTAATAATTCTTGCTTTGTATATTCATTTACATTAATAAATTGAAAATTTTCAAAAAATTCTGGTGGACAACCAAGTAACTTCTCTTGCTTATCTATCAAATAATTTGCTTTTTCCCATTTTTCAGTTCCCGTATAAATTACAAATGAAATGACAGATGGCAATTTATAATCCTTTTGTCTTAATTTTTCTTTCTCGATTGCACTTTCTATAATCGCCCATTGATATCTCATAATTCTATATGACATGGCTGGTTCTATTGTTTACTGTTGCTCTATTAAAAAAAATATATTCTGATTTTTCTTTTTATAAATTATGTCAGATTCTATACTTTGAAAATTTCCTGTTATAAATTCTCTATTATACTTTTCCAAATCCTCTTCTTTTAAGGCATATTTCGTATTTTCTAACTGTAATCTCTCATTTAAAAATGTTGCTACTTCTTTTTTATCATCTAACACATCTTTAAAAATTTTATCATGTGGTTTATTTACTTCTTTTCTATAACTATATTTTTCTTCTGCCTCACATAACATAAGGGCTTTATTATACTTATTTTTTTTCAAAAAATTTCTTATAATATATGTAATCCTTATAAGTAAATTTGTTTATTTCATTTATTTCTTTCATTTTACCTCCTTTTTATTCTTTTGTCAAAATTTATTTCAAAGTAAATAAGTGGTTTGCTTTGTCTCTACTGGTATTTTTCTTTCATTTTTACGCTTTTTCTTTTGTTTTGTTTTTCTTGAAAATTTGATTTTAAAATTAGATTTAATTTTTTATTTCGAAATAACACTTATATATTACATCATCTTCCAATATTTGTCAACCTCTTTGTTGACAATCAAGATAATGTAACAGTAGTCAGTACTACGCAATCCAAAGTGCGACACGAAAACCAATATAGTTAGATTTGAGAATAGAAAAGTTGTAATAGCGATAGTCCACAGTGTGCACCATTCCTCACAGCTTCCTGTCTTATAAAGTCTTTTGGGATACCATATTTTTGGCATCATGGAAATTAATGTGTGTCCAAGACTTTTAGACTTTTACGGACTATGGTCTTCCTGTTTTCTTGTTCTTGAAAATAAGGGATAACATACTCAAGTTATCCCCGCTGTGCTTGGTTTAATTAACTATCTTTAAAGATTTCAATTTTATATATGGAACAGTGTCAATCAACAACTCATCCATATCATAATCGAAATCTTCAACATCTGAAGACGGATTTGGATTATGTTTTATAGATGCACCTCCAATAACTCTGGGCTCATCAGTAGTCCAGATACATAATCTGAACCACTCTATGGTATCAGGGTTATTACAAATCGATTCCCATATTTTTTTTGAACCCTTCTCATTTGTTATTTCTTGAGCCCAGCTTAGGGCTACTTCAATCCATGTTGCAATGCTTCCTATTTCTTCTGCAAAATGGATTAATTCCTCTACTGTAATTGAGGTGTCATCTTCATACACCCATTCTTTTTCGGGTATTAGAAGATAAAACTCTTCAATGTTTTCTAATTCTATGGCTCTAAAAGCTCTCAGAATTAGTTTTCTCACATATTCTTGCTGTTCATTGTTTCTTTTTTTTTAAAAAAGAGCCATGTTTATTGTTTCAAGATTTACCTTGAAACATTTGCCAACAGTTGGCTTCTTAGTCTCCTGAAGCACTTTCGGCAAAAATATCTTTCCTTTTAGAATATGTTCCTCCAAAATTTCCTCAATTTGTTTTGTAGAAAACCACATCCGTTTCCCATGCACTCTAAACCTCCATCTTTTACTCATATGTTATTTATCCTCCTGCCTTTTATTTGGAATTTTTATTCCATAGTAGGTTTTATTTTAACATGTTTTTACATAATTTGCAAATATATCTGTTAACATTCAATATCAAATACCAATAAATCTTCTTGATATTCTTCTTTTGTAAAATACTTAAAGAATAGTAAAAAAAAAGGGAGATGACTTATTCAAGTTTCATCTCCTTTGGTCTTATTTCTATTTTAACGAACAATCTTTAATTTCCAATCAGCAACGTTTCAAGCACCACAACGGGAACTGCATTGTCTAATGTGTCATCCAGACTGTAATCGTCGCTGAATACGACTGAAGCCGAATTGTAGCTTTCGCAGCACTTCCTTTTTCTAGAACCACCAATTCGTCTAGGGCATCCACTTTTCCATATGATTAATCTGTACCACTCTAGGGTATCAAGATTATTGCATACATTTTCCCAAGCTTCATCTGTACCCCTTTCGTTAATAATTCGTTGAGCCCAACCTAACACCTCTTCGACCCAAGAACCTATATGCCCACTCATTTTTCTTGCAAAATTTATTGCTTCCTCAACAGATATATATACTTTATCTCCATATACCCATTTTTTCTTTGGGATTAAGAGATAAAAAACCTTATCACGTTGTTTCTCAGCTTTTATTGCCTCTAAAATTATCTTTCTGCACCGTTCTTGACAGCTATTATTTCTTTCTTTCAAAAAAAGATAAAGATATTGGTTGATTGTGCTAACATCAACCCTAAAACATTTGCCTTCTGTTGGCTTTTCAGCCTCTTCAAATTCTTCAGGCAAAAATTCAGGAAAGTGTTGCTTCAAAATTTCCTCAATTTCTTCTTGAGAAAATTCCATTTGTCTTCCATTAACTGTATAAGACCTTTTTTTTCTTTTACCTATCTTCATGTTTGTGTCCTCCTGTCTTTTATTTGGAATTTTTATTCCATTATACTTTTATTTTACCATGATTTACATAAAACATCAATATGTTTTGCATTTTTTAATATTACTTTTAATATTACTTTTAATATTACTTTTAATATTACTTTTAATAAATTTTTAATTGCTGGTTGTTATGTGAATTTCATAAAATCATTGACAAATTGGCTTTATCCCTATATAATTAAGACATTCAAAAGAGATTAGATTAAGTTCACAAAAGACAGTAAATAAAAAGGAGAGATTAATAATGAGTTTTTTTGATGAATTTAATCAAATTATTCCCTATTCTGTCAGCGTAAATGTAGGGAAAAACAAACAATTTATAACAGATCCCAGTAAGAAATCTGATACAAATCATAAAGGAAAAATGGTTAACTTTTATAAAAAAGCAGAAACTTTGGAAGAATTAGAAAAACATGGTTTAGGACAGTATATGACATACTTACCAGCAGAAGAAGTTTCTATGCCAGGGGAAGATATAGCATTTCAATCAATTACGCAATTTTCAAAAGACGAAAATACTCCAAAATTGAAAAGCTATGTAGCATCATGTGTAGTTGACGAAACAGAACGTAGTAAACGTGGTGGAAATTTGTTTCCTAACGAATGTGCGATTTTAGAAAATGATTTACTTGCTTACCAACAATCTATGGCTGAATTCCAACAGCATATGGAATGGTTTAAAAAAGAAACAGGTATAGATGTCTCAATAGAAAAATGTATAGACATTGGAAATTTGTCTTACGATGAACAAGAAAGACAAGGATTTTCATCTCCCCAGTTTAATGTTTGGTATTATTCTAGCTTAGCTAATTATTTGTCTGATCAAAGTAATAATATCTTAAAAAATTTTAAGGGGAATTATATTGGTAATATTTTAAGATTAACAGATAATGGATATGAGGCTTGTATTGTAACCAAACACCAAAAATCCAATAAAAATTATAGACTGTATACTTTGATTGATTTAACAGGTACAAGCATAGCCCAAGGAACTGGCATTGACTATCTCGATGAAGAAAGAGATCCACATTATTTTGAACGATTACGAAATGCAGACAAGACTCCAACTTTTGTAACAGAATTAAATCAAGATGGAACTGAGAAATTAATTCTGCACAAAGGAGATGCAATTTCTGAACAATGCCCAGAATATGACGACTTTGTAAAAAATTTTATGACTCCTTTTTCAGAAATAAAGCCGATACAAATTGGCAAAATACTAAATAGAGAAAATAAAATGACAAGATAATTACTAATATAGGAAGTTCCAAAATGGAGCTTTCTATTTTTTCATCAAACAATACAATCTTTCTAAAAAGAAAACACCTACTTGCCATAAGTGCTTTCTAGTTTTATCAACTAACATTCAATATCAAATACCAATAAATCTTCTTGATATTCCTGCATGATTGCTTGTGCTTTTTTGTGATCTTCTAATTCATTATATTTCTTTACAACTTCCGCATTTTCAAAAGTCATAAATAATGCATAATTATATCAATTTATATTCCCCCTTATTTTACTATTTCTAAATCTCTTAGTGGTTTTTCTGGTCCTTGTGGTGCAAAAAGATATATTTGTTCTATTGTCTCATTACTTTTATTAGCATAATAATGTTTGATTCCTTTCGGAATTAAAATACTATCTCCTTCTTTTAGTCTATATTCCTTTTCTTCTGTAATTACATAGGTTTCACCTTTTAAGGCAAAAATTAATTCCTCAACATCTCTTGTATGTTCCCCTGTTCTTTGATTCGGTTCAATGATTACTGTACCAATACTAAAATTATTAGCACCATTTACACTATCAAATAATATTTGGCAAGTACAACCCTCCCCTAATTTTCTTAATTCTGTCTTGTCTTTTTCTACAATAATTGGCTCCATAAAATTTCCTCCTTATTCTTTTATCATATTTATAATATCAGAAACAATCAAATCCTCTGTTAGATGATATCTCTGATATAATTCTTGTAATGGAATTCGATCTGTAAATTCTTTCTTGGCTCCAAAATTTAGAACTTTCATATTAGAACTGCTATAAAATCTTGCTATTTTCTCGCCAAATCCTCCATCCAAAACACCATCCTCAAGAGTAATCACTAATTCATGCTCTTTCTTTAAGCTTTCCAACATCTTTGTGTCTATTCCTGTTATATATCTTGGATTGATTAATGTTGCCTTTATATTTAAGTTTTCTTTTAGTTTTTGTTTTACCTTGCTTCCTAATGAATAGAAATTGCCTAGTGCTATAATAGCAACCTTTTCTCCTTCTTCTTCTATCTTATATTCGTTAATATTAGAATAATCTTTTTGCACTTCTATCTTTCTTTTTATTACCATAGCATTTGGTACACGAATTACAACTGACTTCTCATTCTGTTCCATTCCCCATTCTAACATAGACATATATTCTTCTTCGCAAGTTGGTGCAAGATAAACAATATTGGGAATATTACTAATTAATGGAATGTCAAATCCTCCAAGATGTGTTTGATCTGTACCAGAAATGCCATTTCGATAAACTAAAATGACAGCACTACTATTATTCATGGCTAAATCTTGTGACAATTGGTCATAGGTTCTTTGTATAAAAGAACTGCTCATGGCAATGACAGGTTTTGCTCCATTTTTTGCTAATCCAGAAGCATAGGCAATCGCATGTTCTTCTGCAATCCCTACATCCATAAATTGTGTGCCAAGTTCTTTTCTGATTTCAGGAGTAAAACCACAAATTCTTGGTATAGCTGGTGTTATGATCATTACTTTTTTGTCTTTTTTTGCCTTTTCTACTAAATATTTCGTTGTTATTTCCTGATAAGTTTGACTATTAACATTACTAATAATTTTTTTATTACCACTTTTTATTTCAAAAGGAGTACTAAAATGCCAAGCTTCTTTATTGGTTTCTGCATAATCTAAACCTTTTCCTTTCAGAGTTCTTATATGCACTACAATAGGATGATTGCTATCTTTTACTTTTTTAAAATCTTGTATTAATTCTTGTATAGTATTTCCATTTTTTACATAACAATAATCAAATCCTAAGGCTTTAAATAAATTACATTCTGCCTTTCCTTCGGTATCTCTTAGTAATTTCAAATTTTTGTAGATTCCTCCATAATTAGGAGCTATGCTCATATCATTATCATTTACAATCACAATAAAATTGCTATTTAATTCTGCTACATTGTCTAATCCTTCAAAAGCTTCCCCTCCTGAAAGCGACCCATCACCTATCACTGCTATTATATTTCCTGTCTCGTTCTTTAAATCTCTAGCCTTTGCTAAGCCACATGCTAAACTAACAAAAGTTGAAGTATGTCCTACTGTGAAAATATCATGTTCACTTTCATCTGGATTGGTATAACCTGAAACTTTATGAAAATCCTCTTCGTTTAAAAATCCGTTTTTTCTTCCAGTAAGAATTTTATGTGCATAACATTGATGTGATACATCAAATACGATTTTATCAATAGGAGAATTAAATACATAATGCATGGCAATTGTTGCTTCTACGATTCCTAAGTTTGGTCCCACATGTCCTCCTATTTTGCTTACTCTATTTAAGATGGCTTTTCTTATTTCTTCTGCCAATTTCTCCATTTCTGGTAATGATAGTGTTTTTATATCTTTTACTTCATTGATTTTATCTAATATCATTCTTTTTCCCTTCTCTTTAATTAATTTTATTGAACTTTCTGCTGTCTGTTTAATCATATGACTACTATATCATAAAAGTTTAAAAAAGAAAACGCCATTTCAAGCATTTTCCTTTTTATTATGTAATTTATTAATAAATATATCATTTAAGAAACTCATCATAAGAATAGGGTTTATCATTTTTGATCCATTTCATTAACTTTGAGATCTTTAGTAGATATTGTTCTTGCTCCATTCGATTCATTAAAGATTGTTTTCTATCTTTGTATTTGTCTGCAAAATATAAGTATTCTAATATTTGCATCGTAAAATCTAGTGCTTTTCTTACCGTATAATGATCTATGGTTGATGCATTCTCTTCTTTATAGTACACATATAAAATTTCATCAAAATACAATAGTGTCTTAGCCTTGCACATCAATTCCAAAGTGAAAGAAATATCTTCATGATAACTTTTCTCTTTATATCGTATCCCTTCTGCTAATTCTCTTTTAAAACATTTTAATGTACAGCAAAAACAATTTGATTTATAAATCTGTTCCTCTAAAGTATTTTCCTTATTTTCTTCTATCACTTTTTCCTCTTGTCCTAAAATTTGTTTATATTTTACAAATATGATATCTTGATTAGTTATCTCTCTATCTAATTTTTCTAAAACATCATTTTTATATAAATAATCATCACTATCTAAAAGTATAATATATTTTCCTTTCGCAATATTGATTCCTTTATTTCTTGCTCCTCCATCCCCTAATCTATTTGAATTTAATAATTTAACGTCATATTCCTTAATAATGTCTACACTACTATCGGTGCTACCATCATCGATTACGATAACTTCATAATTTTGTTTATTTATACTTTGCGTTACTATACTGTTTAAACATCTTCTAATATATTTTTCTTTATTGTAATTAGGAATTATGATTGAAAATTTGTACATAATCTTCTCCTTCGCTTTTATTGTTATGGCTATGCTAACTCTATTAAACTTCTATTTGTTATAGCATTATCATAACACTAAATCAGTAGGAATGGCAAGTAATTCATTATATTTATACTATGTTTTGGAAATAGTTAAACTCTTGATTTGAAATTTTTTAGAGTTTACTTTTAAAGAATTTAAAAATTTATTTATAAATCTGTCCTCTGTTATCTGCCTTTGTCACTAAAATAATCAATTCATTTTCATTTAATTCGTAAATAATTCGATAATCTCCGTATACGAAGTCTATATTCATCTTTACAACTCACCATCTTCTTTACATCTCCACTTGGCAAGTTGTAAATCGCTTTGTAAATTCTAAGTCTTTGAATTTTATCTTGTTTCTCTATAAATTTAAGAGCTTTGGGTCTAATCTTTATCTTGTAAGTCATCATAAGTCAACCCCTCTCTTTTTAGGATTTCTTCAAAAGATACTGCATTTTTTAATTCTTTCTCTTTGGTATCTTTGCTTTCTATTAAATAGTCAAAATACATTACTTTTTCAGTAATATCCATATTTTCTAAGATGATATTAGGCTCTAATCTTAAAAGTTCGGAATCAATTGCTTTTTCCATTAAAGTTCTTATTGAATTTAGACATTCTATATTAAGTCTTGGTGTCATTTTAATCACATCTTTGATGGCTTGGATTTGTGCTTCAGACATAATCAATCAGCTCCTTTCTTTTTATTTTGTGTGTTTATTATAACAAGATTGGAAAAAAATTACAATAGTTGACTAAAAATATATGGAAAAGAAATATACATATTCAAAAACAAGTAGCCATTTACCATTAACTACTTGTTTAAAATCTAACCTACTAATCCACTAAAACAACCTTATTCTCTTGCAAACTCTTTTGCACATCAATCACCCTTTGATTCGAAGAACCACAATACTTGAGTTTTGGATCTCTTAGTTCATCCACATATTGACCATCCACTAAAACATCAATATATTTTAAAACCTCTTCATTCTTTAAATCTTTATCAAACAAAAAACCTGACCATGACCAAATTGTCTTATTGGGAAACTTCTCCTTAAAAGCCTTTGCAAGCTTGGTCGTTGCCTCTATATTTTTAGGATGCATTGGTTCTCCCCCTAAAATGGATAACCCTGCTATATTTTCATTCTCACATAATTCTAATACTCTCCTAATGGTATCCTCTGTGAATTCTTTACCACCATTAAAATCATGTGTCTCTGGATTAAAACACTCTTTACAATGAAAAGCACAACCTTGCATAAAAATCGATACCCTTACACCTGGTCCATCTGCAATATCCATCTTTCTAATTTTATTATATCTCATCAATTTCACCTCTTGTTTTATAAATAATTATTTCTATAAAGTTCATTATATTTTTATGAAGTAACAAATCAAAGAAAGCAGTAAATTACTTCCCCTTCAATACATTGTTAACTAAAAATAATAAATTTGAAAAAAAGCGAATTGAAAGTAATTGAGATAGAAATTCTTTATCAATTTTATGGAAAGAGTTCACGCTTGACGTGGAAGGGCGCCATAAAATTGATTTAGAATTTCTACGATAATTAGCTTGAACGAGCATTTTCAAATTTATTATTTTTAATCTCAACAATCATCCTTATTATCAATATGAAGAACCCTTTCCTTAATCTCCTGCGTCCTACCCTTATTCCAGAAATTACTTCCAATATAGCCACAAGTTCTCCTTGCCACATTCAAAGTATCATGATTTCGATTCCCACAATTTGGGCAATACCATTCCAAATCATCATCAATCAAAATCTCGCCATCAAAACCGCACTCTTGGCAATAATCAGACTTCGTATTCAACTCGGCATACATAATATTATCATAAATAAATCGAATGACCTGTAAAACAGAATCTATATTATTCTGTAAATTTGGTGTTTCAATATAGGAAATCGCACCACCTGGACTCAATTGTTGGAATTCGCTCTCCAGTTTCAATTTAGAGAAGGCATCAATTTCCTCAAACACTGGTACATGGTAAGAATTCGTAATATAATCTTTATCCGTAATGTCTTTAATCACGCCAAATCTCTCTTTCAAGCATTTTGCAAATTTATAAGTCGTAGACTCAATTGGTGTGCCATAAACACTATAATCCATATTCTCTTTTTCTTTCCACTCTTTACACTTGTCGTTCATTTTTTGCATTACCTGTAAGCCGAACTCTTTTCCTTCGCCATTATCAGTATGACTATGACCTGTCATATATTTCACACACTCATACAAACCAGCATATCCTAAAGAAATCGTTGAATAACCATCATGTAATAATTTGTGGATGCTTTCCCCTTTTTCTAATCTTGCTAAAGCTCCATGTTGCCATAAAATTGGAGCAATATCGCTGGTTGCTTTGGCTAATCTTTGATGTCTAGCTTGTAATGCTTTATGACACAATTCCAATCTTTCTTCATAAATTTTCCAAAAAGTATCTATATCTTGGTTAGAGGATAAAGCAACATCTACTAAATTAATCGTTACCACACCTTGATTAAATCTTCCATAATATTTGGATTCTCCCTCTTTAAAGTTTTTGGCTTTAGAAGGATTTCCTTCTGTTGTCCAAGGTGTCAAGAAAGAACGACATCCCATACAAGGATAACAATTGCCATTGCCATCTTTATCAATTTTTAGTTCCTTCATTTTCTTTTCAGAAATATAATCTGGAACCATTCTTTTGGCAGTACATTTGGCTGCTAATTCCGTTAAATACCAATATTTACTACTTTCTTTTATATTATCTTCTTCTAACACATAAAGAAGTTTTGGGAAAGCTGGTGTAATATAAATTCCCTTTTCGTTTTTAAAACCTAAAATTCTTTGATTTAGGAATTCTTCGATGATCATAGCCAATTCTTCTTTGTATTCTTCGGTTTCTCCTAAATACATACAAACGGATAAAAATGGTGCCTGTCCATTGGTATTAGTCATGGAATTGACTTGATAATTAAAGGTTTGTACACCATCTGCGATTTCTCTTTTGGTGTCTTGTTTGGCATACTTTTCACAAGTCTTTTTGTCTAATCCTCTTTCTTCATATCTTTTTTTGTATTTATTAAAACTATCTCTTACAAAAGGAGCCAAATGGCTTAATGTTACGGTTGCTCCACCATAACTAGAACTGGTTACCGCTAATATAATTTGTGTTGCAATCGTTGCAGCTGTAACAAATCGATGTGGTTTTTCTATCATAACACCATTGATAATGGTTCCGTTTTGTAACATATCATCTAAATTGATTAATTCACAGTTGTGTAAAGCATTTTGTGCAAAATAGTCAGCATCATGGAAATGAATAATTCCTTCATCATGTGCTTTTACGATATCTTCAGATAATAAAAATCTTCTGGTAATATCAGTACTTGTAATTCCTGCTAGATAATCCCTTTGGGTCGTAACTACTTTTGCATTTTTGTTAGAATTTTCATTATTCCAATATTCGCTTTCCCCTTCAATTAATTCTTTAATGGATTGGTCAGTTGTATTGGCTTTTCTAACCAATTCTCTTGTATAACGATAGGTAATGTATTTTTTGGCTAATGGATATTTTCCAAATTCCATCAACTTTTCCTCTATGATATCTTGTATATCTTCTACTAACATTCTTGGCTTATCTAATTCCTCGATATATTGCACGATTTCTTTGATTTGCTCTTTTGAAATTTTATCTTTTCTTACTACTTCATTATTTGCTTTCTGTATCGCAACTCTTATTTTCTCTGGATCATAATCTACTATTGTTCCATCTCTTTTTATAATTTTCATTTGCTTTTTCCCCTTTCGTTTTACTACTCCTCTAAATTTTATCAATTGTTTCCCAAAGGTTGATGATAATATTTTGCAACAGCACTTAAGCGACCAGCTACTGCATACTGACACTGTAACAAGCATCAACATTTGGAAAACCAATTTGTAAATTTGATAAAAAAATTATATCACAAAAAGCAAAAGATTTTGTTGCAATTGCAACAAAAAAGGAATAAGGTTTTTCTAACCTTACTCCTTCAAGGAAAATTGTTTTTATTTCATTTATGTTACAATTGTGTTACAATTTTATTGTTAATCATTTCACAAATCAACTCAGCAGATTTGTCAACACCTAAAGTATCACTATTGATACAAATATCATAATTCGTAGGATTATGCCAATCCTTTTCTGTGTAATATTTATAGTGATTTGCCCTCAATTTGTCAATTCTCTTAATTTCCTTCTCTGCCTTTGCCCCATCTAATCCATAAATTTCCGTTGCTCTTTTTACTTTATCTTTCATATTACTGTATACAAACACTTTGATAACATTTTTTCTATCTTGTAAAATAAAATCGGCACATCTACCAATAATTACACACGACTCTTGATCGGCAACTTTTTTAATCAATTCTGACTCTTTAATAAATAGTTCATCTGCATTGTTCAAACCAGAATAATAGCCATTATTTAGACTAGCCAAACTATTCCTTTTCTGTTCATGATTTTCAATATAATCTTCTGCCAATCCTGTCTCTTTTGCAATTTCTACAATAAAATCTTTATCATAAAATTTAATGCCTAATGTATCAGCAATTAACTTACCAATATATCTTCCTCCTGAGCCATATTCTCGGGAAACCGTAATAATAACTTGTTTGTCTAATTGAGGCTCTATATGTAGTTCATCTTTTAATGCTTGGCTTTTGCTATCTCCTTGTTTTAGATGTTTTAACTCTAGCCCTAATAAAATAGTAGCTACCACAAAGGCTAATCCATCTGCCACTGGACCTGCTGATAGAACACCCATAATGCCAAACATCTTGCCCAAAATCACTAATGCTGGTATCAAGAATAAGATTTGTCTGGATAAAGATAAAATAGCACTTTTAATACTTTTCCCAATTGCTTGGAAGAAAATTCCAGATGGAATTTGTACCCCATTGCAAATACACAATAGTAGATAAGTTCTAAATGCCAAACAAGCAAATTCCATATAGTTTTCATCTCCACTACCAAAAATAGAGATTAATTTGTCTGGTATGGTTTGGAATAAAATGAAGGCAATTGTACTAATAACAACACTTAAACCTAATACTGTTTTTAAAGCTGTTTTTACTCGATCCAATCTTCTAGCTCCATAATTATAGCCAAATATTGGCTGTGTTCCAGCTGCGATACCAATCATAATACTATTAAGGATTTGACTGATTTTCATAACAATTCCTAATACCGTAATTGGTATTTCTGCACCAAATTTAGATTCTGCTCCATATTTAGCTAACAAATTATTTTCAAATGCCATAACAACGACAAAGCTCATTTGTGTAATAAAACTACTAATTCCTAAAGCAGATACTTTTTTAGCTATATGAAATTTAAAATTAAAAGCTTCTTTGTTTAAATTAATGGATTTAAATTTTTTAATATAAAAAACATTTAAGACAAAGGTAACAAATTGACTAAATATAGTTGCAATGGCTGCTCCTTCTACTCCCATTTTAAAAATGAAAATAAAAATTGGGTCTAAAATGGTATTTAAAATAGCTCCTAATACCATAGTTGCCATGGCATATTTAGGGCTACCATCTGCTCTAATAATAGAATTTAAGGCAGTTCCTATCATCATAAAAGGTAATCCAATAGCAATTATTTTTCCATATTGTATGGCATATTCCCTTAAATTGTCTGTGCAACCAAATAAATTTAGTAATTGGGGTAAAAAGATTAAACTAACAACACATAAAACAATAGCTACAACTGCTGATAGCAAAATTCCATTTCCTACTCCTTTGGCTGCTTCTTCTTTTTTCTTTTCTCCTAACTTTAAACTCAAATAACTGGAGGCTCCATCTCCTAACATTAAGGAAAATGCTAAACAAACCATGACTAATGGGAATACGACATTGGTTGCTCCATTCCCTAAATAACCTACACCTTGCCCAATAAAGATCTGGTCTACTATGTTATATAGTGAGTTTACTAATAATGATATAATACAAGGAATTGAGAATTTTTTGATTAATTTTCCTATTTTTTCTGTTCCTAGTATGTTTTCTTCTTTTTCCATATTTTTCTTCCTCCTACTCGTTTTACAGCGTATATTAGATTTTATCACAATTGAAAATGTTTGTCAATTATTGGTTTTGTGAATTTTATGTGAATTGTAAGTTTTTTTATGTATCTTTGTCAAAAAAATATTCGTTTTTTATTGCACTTTTTTTCTTTTTTCTATATAATATTACAAAAAAATACAAGGAGTGTCTTGAAATGGAACATTGGACAGTTGATGATTATAAAAATTTTACAAATGGAAATACTAGAAAAAGCAAATATAGAGCTAATAAAGTTTCGATTGATGGTCATACTTTTGATAGCCAAAAAGAAGCGGATTATTATTGTGAATTAAAATTAAGATTACAGGGAAATGAAATTAATGGTTTTTGCCTACAACCTACTTTTATTTTAGCACCTAAATTAAAATATAAAGCTGATTTTATCATTTTTCATAAAGATAATTCAACTGAAATTATTGATGTAAAAGGTGTTAAGACAAAAGAGTATATTGCTAAAAAAAAAGTTTTTGAAGATAAGTTTCATTTGAAAATAACAGAAATTTAAGAAAAGTAATTATCCTCCAGCTAAGCCAGAAACTTACAAACAGTAAAAATGATTAATCGTTATAGAATGGATTAACAACAAAAACAAATTGATAGAAAGAAACGGAGAATTTAAGGATGAAAAAATCAAAACATTTAATCATTGCTAGCACATCAAGAAGTCGGAAAAACAACCACTAGTTACGAAAGAATGTCAGTAATTAACAATGCGATTAATGAAATAAGTGAGTTGTATTCTTAAATAAAACATACTTAATAAAAAACAACCATAAAAATAAATGAATGGAACGAAAACTATTTCCAATTATTTTTATGGTTGCTTTTTTTTTATTATTTATTCTCTAAAAGCTTTTTAATCTCCTCATTTCTCTTCACTTTTTTCGTTGTCGTTTTAATCAACTCTTGATCCGTCAAAATCATATTCTTAATATATTTGTAAGGCGGAAATGTTTTATTAATCTCTTTTATCTTCTGCCAAATCACCTCTTCTAAATCCTCTTTTTTCAAATCAGGATATTTTTCTTTCACTATTTCTGTATCATAAACCACCTTAACAGAAAGTTTAATATCATTTTTATCTTTGTGATCTGGCATACCATAAACAATACATTCACTAACCTCATCTAAGCGGTTAATCAAAGTCTCTAATTCATCTGGAAATACCTTTTTTCCATTCTTTAAAACAATCATATCCTTCTTTCTTCCTGTTAAAAACAAATAACCTTCTGGATCAAAATACGCTAAATCACCTGTATAGAACCAACCATCTTTTAATACTTCATTAGTTGCTTCCTCATTTTCATAATAGCCAAGCATCACATTGGGACCTTTGACTCTAATCTCCCCAATTCCTTGCTCATCTTGGTTATATAATTCTAATTGCACATTTTCCATTGGGAAACCAATAGAACCATACTTCATTTTTTTATAATTTTCAGCTGCGATAACTGGTGACGTTTCTGTTAAACCATATCCTTGTACGACATTAATTCCTAACTCATTAAACCCTTGTGCTACTCTTCTGTCAAGGGGAGCTCCTCCAGAAATTACAAATCTTAGGCTTCCTCCTAATTCATCTAAGATCTCTTTAAATAATTTTTTTCTTACATCGATATGCAATTTTAATAATAGATTGCTCATTTTCTTGGCAAATTCAACCACTTTGGTTTTTCCTTTTTTAGCAACGCCTTGTTCAATTCTTTTATAAATGGCTTCTACTAGTAATGGAACACCTACGAAGATAGATACTTTGTATTCCTTCAAATTTTGTGCAATATAACGAAGCCCATCTGGGAAAACCGTTGTTACACCGAAAGCAAGCATAACAATCATACAAGTTGAACCAAAAATATGATGAAATGGCAAAAATGCTATATTGGTATCACTTTCCCTAATGTCTTCTACTAATTGCATACTATATACATTGGAAGAAATGTTGTTTTGAGAAAGCATAACAGCTTTTGATTTGGAAGTTGTACCAGAGGTAAATAGTAAAATATTCATTTTGTAACTGTCTATTTTTGCTTCTATATACTCTTTATTTCCAGCTTCTAAAATCGCTTTTCCTTCTTGTTTTAGTTGTAGTACAGAAACATACCCTTCTTGCTCTGACATGCAAATATAATTTTCTATGTTAGCATTGCCTCTTTTTTTTATTTCTTCAATATTTTCTAGGTATTTTTCATCAAATACTAGGACATCTGCTTTACTTCTTACTAAGCAACTTTCTAATTCATCTACTTGCAATTCTTTGTCCAATGGAATACTAACCATTCCACCTAGTAAATTTGCTAAATGAGTAATCACCCATTCATAACGATTTCTTCCAACAATAGCAACCCTTTTATTTTGATACCCTAAGTTGTAAAATTTGGTTCCTAACTGGTTTACTTCTTCTAATAATCGTGTATAGCTCACATTTTCATAAGATACTTCTTTTTCTTTTTTATGCTTAATAGTAAATGCTGTCTTTTTATTGTATTTTTCTACTGCATCATAGATTAATTCCTTAATGTTCTCAAATTCTGTTGCTTCAAAATATTTTTCTCTTCCCATCAATCCATCTCATTCCCTTCTAAGGATAAATCTGATCAAAATAACTAAATACTTGTTATTATTTTTCAACCTTTTTTCTCCTCTATCTAGTATTGATTACTAGGTTATCATATGCCTGTTATCTTGTCAAGTGATTGACTAAATATTCAAAACATAGTATAATACTTAAAAATTTAATATAAGGTGATTTGTAATGAATACAGAAATAAAAAATTTTCATTTGCCTAGATGGAACGAACTTCCTACTATTGATTTATATATAGACCAGTTAGTATCTTTATTAGAACAATATTTATCTGGCTATATCAAAAGTGATAATGAAAAAGATGATAAAATAATAACCAAAACCATGATTAATAACTATGTAAAACATAATGTTATTAAATCTCCTATTAATAAAAAATATAATAAAGAACATATCGCTTCTTTATTTGTTATTTTTGTTTTGAAACAGGTTTATAGTATAAATGATATTAAAAAATTGATTGCCTTAGCAATTGAAACTTCACCAATCGAATTAGCTTATAATCGTTTTTGCTCTGAACTAGAAAAAGCTATTCGTATTGTTTTTGCTGAGAAAAATTATGTAAAAAATAGTAAACTTTCAGAAGAACAATATATTCTTAGAAATGTTGTGCAGTCTTTTGCTAATAAGTTGTATGTTCAAAAGGTATATTTGAAAAAATAGGGATGTATGGTAAAAAGAAACAACGTTCAAGGTAAATATAGAAATTTATATGTCTCCATATCCTTTCTCGATCATAGATTCTTCTATTTCATTTACTCGTTTCATAACAGAAATCATTAACTTGGTCAAAATAACCTTCATATTCTTAACATTTAGCTTCATTCCCTTAGCAGAACAAGCCTCTTTCATTTGACTGTATTCTCTCTTCAAAATTGGTATCATAGACAAAGAAATGCAAACCAATAATTCTATATCATTTGGGTTTACTTTTAGTAATTTCAAGGGCATACAAAGCTTTTTAATCGTTCTAGCGATTTCGCTTACAGTTGTGATTTTTGAATAAATGTAAGTAGCATTACAAACTAAAATCAATTTAACAGCTACCAAAATGGCATACTCATAATTAGATAACAGACAATTTATGATAACGGTCAACAAAATAAATGGCAATAATTTTACGATATTTTCGATTGCATCTGTCAGCTTTATTTTCAAGCATAACATAGCTAATAAGTTCAACAAAAAGACTACTAATAACAAAATATTAGTATCGATTAAAAATATAAAACTAGCATATAAAATAAAAACGATCCATACCATAATGTCCTTTTTAACCTACTTTCATCATCTATTCTTGGATTTTTTCCTTTAATTTAGTAACTAACTCATCGATTGAATAGTCTTTCAAATCCATTTCAATTCCCTGTTTTTTTAATTTTTGCACGATTTCTAATACCATAGGAACTTTAATATCATATTGTTCAAACACATCCAATCGATCTAATAAATCCTCTTTTTTAATTTCTTCTACGATTGTACCTTCGTTTAATAAAATAATTCTGTCTGCTAGCAACATTTCTTCTGCCACATTGGTAATATATAAAATGGTATATCCTTCTTTTTTCAAATCTTCGACAATATGATAAATGACTTCTTTTCCTTTACTGTCAATCATGGTAGTAGGCTCGTCAAATACAATATATTGGGGTTGTTTGGCAAGCACTTCGCCAATGATTACTCTTTGCTTTTGCCCTAAGGATAATTCATATAAATCCTCTTTTATCTTGTCTTTCATATGTACTTTGTCAAGAGCATTTTCAATGCGTTGTTTGACTTCTTCTTGGTTCAAATCTTTTAAGGTAAAAGATAGTTCATCTTCTATATGATTGAAGATAATTTGATTTTCTGGATTTTGGAATACAATCCCTATCTTTTTTCGTATTTCTTCTTTATTTTTGGAATCTGCAATATTGAAACCGTCAATTAAAATGTTGCCTTCTTTTGGTTTGATGATACCAGAAATCAACTTGCCTAAAGTCGATTTACCAGATCCATTTTTTCCCATAATGACAACGGTTTCTTTATCTTTAATTGTCATATTAATTTCTTTTAATATATCTTTTCCTTTTTTGTAACGATAGGTTACATTATTTATATTAATCATTTTCGCCTCTCAAATAAGTATTAAATGGTTTTCTTAATACTTTTTCTAAAAAGATCATAAAAATTACTTTAATTGGTATCATTACTAGTTCTTTTACAATCCTTGATGCTATTAATACCATAAAAGCTTTACCAGTTGTGATACTTAACCATAAAGTATTTAGTCCAATATTAGCAATCACTGTAACTAATACAACTGCTAGGATTACTCGTATGCTAAATTGTTTGTCTGTGTAAGTGTCGTCCTCTTTTTTGTACAATAAAAATCCATAAATGGCTGCTGCAACTGCTGTCGTAATCGTATATCCAATAAAGAAAGAACCATAGGGAAATAATGTTGCTCCTATTAAATCAGCCAGTACATTAATTAAAATCGTCCATTTGGGTCCTAACCATATCGCACATAACATGGTTGGTACAAAAGAAAAACTAATGGTTACAATTGGCGTTTTGATAGATAAAAATCTTGATAATAGGATAATCAGTGCCAGTAATAAGGCTGCTAATATTATTTTTTTATTTTTTGACATTTTAAATCTCTCCTTATGTGCAATGGGGACGTTTCTTTTCGCACATGGCAAGGATGGCAAAACTGCCAGCCA